>JAJYFW010000445.1 GCA_021785335.1 Pseudomonadota bacterium | reverse complement strand
AGCGCCCGACGGAGCGGTCGTAGAGCTTCTCCGTCACCTGCGCGTAGCTCGCGGTGCGGGCGTAGCGGCGGTTCTCGTGGAAGGCGAGGCAACCCTCGTGCCAGTCGACGCCGACGAAGCCCAGCAGCGCGCGCACCGTCGCTTCCTGGTCCGCGATCATGTCCTCATAGCGCACCGGCAGGTATTTCAGACTCATTTCGGAGCGATAATGTTCCACCAGCTCCATCACCCGCACGTAATGCGTCGCCGCCGTCTCCAGCGCGTGCCCGCAATAAAGGCCGTGGGTGAAGAGGTTGGAGATCGCCGACACCATCACGTCGAGCGGATGGCGGATGACATGGATCACCGGCGAGGCCGGGAACAGCAGCGCGATGAGCCCCAGATGCGTCTCGTTCAGCGGCATCTTGTCGGTGAACCAGGGCGCGTCGTCGCGCACCACGCCCATCTGGCGCGCGCGCGCGAGGTAGTTGTCGCGCAGCCGGTCGAGCCCGTCGCGCTGGTCGCCCATCCACAGCTCGGCCAGCGCCTCCGGATAGGTCAGCGGCGAGTTGAGCATGCGCGGCATCATCTGCGTGAGGTCGTTGATGAGCGGCAGCTCGTCGCCCGCGGCGATCATCGGGTGCGCCGTCAGCGTCTGTTCGACGAGCGTCGTGCCGGAGCGCGGGAAGCCGAGGATGAAGAGCGGCTGCGGGGCGTCCGTCCGCACACCCGCGCGCGGCAGCAGCTTGAGCCGGCCCTGGGTGAAAAACCCCTTGAGGCGGGCGATCATCTGGTTGGCGAGCTGGTCGAGATACTGCTGGCCGGAAAGCTCGCGCGCGAGCTTCTTGCCCTCGATGAAGGCCTCGCCCGCGGCCTCGTACTCGCCGAGGCTGTCGAGCAGCCTTCCCTTTTCCAGCAGCTCGTTGGGACCGAGCCTGGCGCCCTCGCGCCCGGCGGCGAGCGCGTCGAGCACCGCAACCGCCTCCGCCGGCTTCTTCTGCCGCCCGAGCACCACCGCGCGCGCGACCTTCATGCCCACGTCGTCCGGGGCGATCGCCTCGAGCTTGTCGAGGAGCTCCGCGGCACGGTCGAAATTACGGTCCGCCTCCTCCATGCGCGCCCAGCCGAGCAGGGTCTGGCGCACGTCCGGCGCACCCGCGACGCTCTCCTCGTAGAGCGCGCGGGATTCCTCCATGCGGCCCTGGTTCTTGAGGTTCCAGGCGAGGTTGGCGAGCAGGATCGGGTCGCGCGCGCCGGAAAGTTCGAGCGCGCGCCGATAATGGTATTCCGCAACCTGCGGGCGCTGCGCCTCGGTGAGGATCATCCCCATGAGGTTGTGAGACTGCGCGTTCTCCGGCGCGATGCGCACGGCGTTGCGCGCGTGCGCCTCCGCCTCCGCGAGGTCCCCCTTGTTGAGCAGCAGCAGCGCCAGCTCGTTGGTGGCCGGGAAGTTGTTGGGATCGAGTGCCACCAGGCGGCGGGCCAGCGCCTCGGTGGCCGGGCGGTTGCCCTGCGCCTTGCGAATTTCATAGAGGACGGAGAGCGCCCCCGGCCTGTCCGGCGCCAGTTCCAGCACCTCGAGCGCCAGCTTTTCGGCGGTTTCCGGGGCCCCGTGGCGATGCGCCTGGATGGCGCGCTCGACCAGCGGGACGAGATGGCGCGACGCGGCGGCAGGCGGCAGCGAGCCCGGCACCATGGAGCAGCAGCGCGCGGCCCTGAGGCCGCTGCCGCAACGGCAGAGTTCCTGGACGGCTGCGCTCAAGCGAGACCCCCTTGTGTCACCTGCCATTTATGCCACGGCCGCTGCGGGCGACAAAGCAGGATCGGGGGAATCGGCGCGGCCGGCCGGACGCGCCGGATCGTGGGCGTGTCGCCCGTCAGCCCGGCACGATGCCGCGCGCGCGCAGCATCGCGACGACGTCCTCGGCGCATTGCTGCGGCGAGCGGGCAAGCGTGTCGAGGCGCAGTTCCGGCACTTCCGGCGCTTCATAGGGGGCGTCGACACCCGTGAAGTTGCGGATCTCCCCGGCATCGGCGCGCCGATAGAGCCCCTTGGGGTCCCGCCTGCGGCATTCGGCCACGGGCGTGTCCACGAACACCTCGAGGAACATCCCGTCCTCGAAACGCTCGCGCGCCGTGGCGCGGTCGGCGCGATAGGGCGAGATGAAGCAGGCGAGCACGATCAGCCCGGCCTCGCACATCAGCCGCCCGACCTCCGCGGCACGACGGATGTTTTCCACCCGGTCGCCCTCGCCGAACCCGAGGTCGCGGTTGAGCCCGGTGCGCAGCGCGTCGCCGTCGAGCAGGAAGACGTGCCGCCCCGAGGCGTGCAGCCGCTGCTCGACGAGATCGGCGACGGTGGATTTTCCGGCGCCGGAAAGTCCGGTGAACCACACCAGCGCCGGCTGCTGGCGCATCAGCACCGCGCGCGCCAGGCGGTCGACCACGGTGGCGTGCTGGGTGACGTTCGTCGCCGCCTGGACCTCGGCGACCGTGCCGACGGCGACGGTCTCCCCGTCGTGCCGGTCGGTCAGGATGAAGCCGCCGAGCGCGCGGTTGTCGCGGCAGCGCTGCATCGCGGCCGGCGAGGCAAGCTCGAGCGAGACGCGCGCGATGTCGCCCTCCGCCAGCGTCTCCGCCGGCGCGTGCGTCATCGTCGCGGGGTCGAGCCGGTCGCGGATGCGCACCACGCTCGCCGGCACCGTCGCCGTGCCGATGTGCAGCAAATAGGAACGGCCGGGGAACAGCTCGGTCTCGTGCAGCCACACGAGATCCGCCTCGCAGCGCGCGGTCATGGGCACGGCCTCGCCGGCGCCGACGACGTCCCCGCGCGCGACGTCGAGCGGCGGGTCGAACACCAGCGTCACGGCCTCGCCGGCGACCGCGCCGGCGGCGTCCCCATCCGCGCCGATGATGCGCGCGACCGTGGCCTCGCGGCCGCTGCGCGCGAGGCGCACGCGCTCGCCCACGGCGATGCGCCCGCCCGCGACGGTGCCGCGCGCGCCCGCCGTCGAGGCGCCGGGCCGCACCGTCTCCTCCAC
>JAJYFW010000444.1 GCA_021785335.1 Pseudomonadota bacterium | reverse complement strand
CGCTCGCGGTCGCCGCCCGCGATCTCCGCGCGCAGTTCCCCCACCTCCTCGGCGAGCTTGTCGAGCACGCGCTCCGCGTCCGGCCAGTCGAACCCCACGCGGGCCGCGCGCCTGGTCAGCTTCAGCGCGCGGGTGAGGGCAGGGAGCCCCTGCGGGATCCCCGCGAGCGTCCCGTTCTCCGCCCGCGCCGCGCGCTCCTCGTGTTTCTGCGCCTCCCACGCATCGGTCTGCGCAGCCGCGTCCCGAGCCGCGGCGTCCCCGAATACATGCGGATGCCGCCGGATCATCTTGTCCACGATGCGTTTCGCGACGTCCTCGAAGCGGAATGTCCCGCGCTCCTCGGCCAGCCGCGAATGGTAGACGACCTGGAACAGCAGGTCGCCGAGCTCGTCCTCCAGCGCCGGCATGTCGCCGCGCTCGATCGCGTCCGCCACCTCGTAGGCTTCCTCAATCGTGTAGGGCGATATGGAGGCGAAATCCTGCACCTTGTCCCACGGGCAGCCGTGCTCGGGGTCGCGCAGGGCGGCCATGACCGCGATCAGACGCTCCACCGGGCCTTCTTCGTCGGGCGCATGCTTGTCCATGGCGGACGCATAGACGCGCGGGGCAGCCATGGACAGCCCCGACTTGCCCGCCCGGCGTGGCTGTGGTTCCCATCCCGCAGGGACACGTCCACGGAGAAGCTCCATGCCCGCCTACCGCTCCCGCACCACCACCCATGGCCGCAACATGGCCGGCGCCCGCGGCCTCTGGCGCGCCACCGGCATGAAGGACGCGGATTTCGGCAAGCCGATCATCGCCATCGCCAACTCCTTCACCCAGTTCGTCCCCGGCCATGTCCACCTCCAGAATCTCGGCCAGCTCGTCGCGCGCGAGGTCGAGGCCGCCGGCGGAGTCGCGAAGGAGTTCAACACCATCGCGGTCGATGACGGCATCGCGATGGGCCATGACGGCATGCTCTACAGCCTGCCCTCGCGCGAGCTGATCGCGGACGCCGTCGAATACATGGTCAACGCCCACTGCGCCGACGCGCTGGTCTGCATCTCCAACTGCGACAAGATCACGCCCGGGATGCTGATGGCGGCACTCCGCCTCAACATACCGACGGTCTTCGTCTCCGGCGGGCCGATGGAGGCCGGCAAGGTCATCCTCAAGGGCAAGGAACGCGCCGTCGACCTCATCGACGCCATGGTCTACGCCGCCGACAGCGCCACGACCGAGGCCGAGGTCGCGGCGATGGAGCGCTCCGCCTGCCCCACCTGCGGCTCCTGCTCCGGCATGTTCACCGCGAATTCGATGAACTGCCTTGTGGAGGCGCTGGGCCTGGCACTCCCCGGCAACGGCACGGTCCTGGCAACCCACGCGGACCGGAAACGCCTGTTCCAGGAAGCCGGCCACCTCATCGTCGACCTCGCGCGGCGCTGGTACGAGCAGGACGATGCCTCCGTCCTGCCGCGCGGCATCGCCACCTTCGCCGCCTTCGAGAACGCCATTGCGCTCGACATCGCCATGGGCGGCTCGACCAACACGGTGCTGCACCTGCTTGCCGCCAGCGAGGAGGGCAAGGTCGGCTTCACCATGGCCGACATCGACCGGCTCTCGCGCCGCGTGCCGGTGCTGTGCAAGGTCGCTCCCTCGGTGCCGGACGTGCATGTCGAGGACGTGCACCGCGCCGGCGGCGTGCTCGCCATCATGGCGGAACTCGACCGCGCCGGGCTGATCCACCGCGACTGCGCCACCGTGCACGCGCCCAGCATCGCCGACGCGCTCGCCCGCTGGGACGTGATGGCCAGCGACAGCGCGATGGTGGACGAGTTCTACCGCGCCGCCCCGGGCGGCGTGCCGACGCAGGAAGCCTTCAGCCAGTCCCGCCGCTGGAAGGAAGTGGACCGCGACCGCGAGAAGGGCGTGATCCGCAGCGCCAGCACCCCGTTCTCGCGCGACGGCGGGCTCGCCGTGCTGTTCGGCAACATCGCCGAGGACGGCTGCATCGTGAAGACCGCCGGCGTCGATGCCTCGATCCTGAAGTTCTCCGGCCCCGCCCGCATCTTCGAAAGCCAGGAGGACGCCGTCTCCGGCATCCTCGGGGCCAAGGTCTCGGCCGGCGACGTGGTGCTGATCCGCTACGAGGGCCCGAAGGGCGGCCCGGGCATGCAGGAGATGCTCTATCCCACCAGCTACCTCAAATCGAAGGGGCTGGGCAAAGCCTGCGCGCTGGTCACCGATGGGCGTTTCTCCGGCGGCACCTCGGGCCTTTCAATCGGCCATGTCTCGCCCGAGGCCGCGCAGGGCGGGGCCATCGGCCTCGTCGAGGAGGGCGACACGATCTCGATCGACATTCCCAACCGGTCGATCCGCGTCGAGGTCTCCGACGAGGTGCTGGCGAAGCGCCGCGCCGCGCGCACGTCCTGGAAGCCCGCCAAGCGCGACCGCGTCGTCTCCCCGGCGCTGCGCGCCTACGCGGCGCTGACCACCAGCGCCGCGAGGGGCGCGGTGCGGGACGTTTCGCAAGTCGAACGTTGACCGACCCCCGCATCGTCGCCGCCCCGGCCGGGCGCAACCGCGAGCCGATCCTCGAGGTGCTGCGCCGCGTCCTGCCGGCGCGGGGCAGGGTGCTGGAACTCGCCAGCGGTTCCGGCGAGCACGCGGTGCATTTCGCCCGCGCCTTGCCGGGCCTGGCGTTTCAGCCCTCGGACCCGGACCCCACGCGCCGCGCCTCCATCACCGCGTATGCGGGCGACGCGAACCTGCCAAACCTGCTGCCGCCCATCGACCTCGACGCCGCCGGCACGTGGCCGGATATCGCCGCCGACGCGGTGCTTTGCATCAACATGATCCACATCGCCCCGTGGGCCGCCGCGGAGGGCCTGGTCCGCGGCGCCGGAAAGCTGGGCGCGATGCTCATCCTCTACGGCCCCTACCGCCGCCGCGGGCGCCACACCGCGCCATCCAACGAGGCCTTCGATGCCGATCTCCGCTCCCGCAACCCCGCCTGGGGCGTGCGCGACATGGAGGCGGTCGCCGGCCTCGCC
>JAJYFW010000443.1 GCA_021785335.1 Pseudomonadota bacterium | reverse complement strand
CATCCGCCCCATCTTCACCACCGGCACCGAGGCGCCGAACGTCAGCACCACCGCCATCTGCAACAGCACGCGGAACGTGTCGCGCAGGATGTTGGCGGTGAAATCGGTGTAGCTCTCGGCGCAGTCCCCGCCGAGCAGGACGAAGGCGCGGCCCTCGGCGGCCTGGGCGAGCGCGGCGCGCAGGCGGCGGGCCTCGCCGGCGAACACCAGCGGCGGGTAGCGGCGCAGCTTGTCCTCGACCGCGGCGAGCCGGGCCGGATCCGGGTAGTTCGGCACCTGGCGGATCGGGCAGTCGCGCCAGCTGTCCGGGCTCCAGGGTGCCACGGCGGGCGAGGCGATCGGGCTTGGGGCGGTCATGCTCATCTTCTGTCCGTGCTCCTGCGGCCGCGGGGCGGCGCGCCATTCGGGTCCTTTATGGACGGAATCGGCCGGCCCGGCTACTCGACCGCCGCCGTTGCCGCCCCCGGCGCCGCCCCCGGCGCCGCCGTCCGCCGGCCCATCCGGGGCCGGCGCGGCGGGCGCGGGTTTCACGAAGCTGTCGCGCGCCGCCCGCCGGCGCGGCTTGCGAGCGGTGCGCCGCTCTGCGATAGAATGGGCAGGTCTTCGGCGGCGCAAGCGGATTCGCGGGCGGCTGATACGTCCGGTTCGCGCATCCGTGCTCCGCAAGCGGGAGAGCGACGCGTGCCCGATGGTGGACATCAACTCGGCGGACAGCATCTCGGCGCGCAGCCGCACGGCGGACAGCACTATCCCGCCCTGGTGCTGAATGCGGATTTCCGGCCGCTGTCTTATTTTCCGCTGTCGTTGTGGTCCTGGCAGGACGCGGTGAAGGCCGTGTTCCTCGACCGCGTGAGCGTGCTCAACGAGTACGAAGCGGCGGTGCACTCCCCCTCCCTGACCATGCGGCTGCCCAGCGTGATCGCGCTGAAGGACTATATCCAGGCGGCGCGGCGGCCGGCCTTCACCCGGTTCAACGTGTTCCTGCGCGACGGGTTCCAGTGCCAGTACTGCGCCGACCGGCGCCCGGCCACCGAACTGACGTTCGACCACGTGATCCCGCGCTCGCGCGGCGGGCGCACCACCTGGCAGAACGTCGTCACCGCCTGCGGGGAGTGCAACCTGCGCAAGGGCTCCCGCCTGCTGCGCGAGTGCGCGATGGTCCTCCGCATGCCGCCGCGCCAGCCGACCACCTGGGAATTGCAGGACCAGGGCCGCGCCTTCCCGCCCAACTACCTGCACGAAAGCTGGCGCGACTACCTGTATTGGGACACCGAGCTGGAAAGCTGATCCGCCGCGCGGTGCCGCCGCCCTTCGCCCCCCCGCCTTGTCGCGCCCTGCCCTGTCGCGCCTTGCCCTGTCGCCCCCCGGCCTGCGGAAACCCGCCCTCTTGCATCGCCGCGTGAGCGCGCCAAAGTAACGGCCAGCCTGGAATGCCGCCGAGCGGGTTCCGGGCACCGGCTTCGCTCCGAGGAGGGGGTCTTTCCATGAGTACGCGCCTGTTCACCTCGCCGCTGTTCCTGGGCTTCGACCACCTCGAGCAGATGCTCGAACGTGCGTCGAAATCGTCCGGCGACGGCTATCCGCCCTACAATATCGAGCAGATCGGACCGGCCGGGCTGCGTATCACCCTCGCGGTCGCCGGCTTCAGCATGAGCGACCTGCAGATCACACAGGAAGACAACCAGCTGGTGATCCGCGGCCGCCAGGCCGAGGACGGGCAGGACCGCGTGTTCCTCCATCGCGGCATCGCCGCGCGGCAGTTCCAGCGCGCCTTCGTGCTCGCCGAGGGGATCGAGGTGCGCTCCGCCTGGCTCGATAACGGCCTGCTGCATGTGGACCTCGCCCGGCCGCAGCCGGAACCGCGGGTGCGGACCATCGCCATCAACCAGCCGGCGGAAACTGGCCCGGCAGAAACTGGCGCCGCCGTCCGCCCCGGCACCGCCGTCGTCCGCAGCCAGGCGAACGACGGCTGATATATCGCTCCCCACGCCTCCCGCGCCGCTTCCCGCGGCGCGCCCCCATCGCGCCGGCGCCACATCGCCACGGGCCGGAGCCAGGAGTACCCCCGATGACCGAAGCACCGAACGCACCGATCCCCCAGGAACCCGCAGCCGGGGCCGGCGGGCACGACATCCGCCACCTGACCGAGGTCGAACTCGCCCGGCTCGGCATGTCGCAGATCGCCTATGTCCGCCCGATCCAGCTGAACGGCACCGCGGGCTTCGCCATCCATGCCGCCGACGGCACGCCGATGGCGGTGACCGAGGAACTGTCCGCCGCCGTTGCCGCGATCGTGCAGCACGACATGATCCCGGTGCCGGTGCACTGAGACCGGCGGCCGCAATGGCCGAGTCTTCCGGCCATTGCGGCGGTTGGTCGCGCGCGCCGGGTTGGCCGGCGGCGGCGCGCGAAATCAGCAAAATTCCGGCGGCGGGCGTCACCCGATCGCGGGCACCCCACCCTGCCCCGGTGGCACAGCCGTGGCCAATCGCATCCGGCCGGGGTGAGCGCTGAGCACCGGCAGCCGGGTCAGCCGCCGAGCGGCGACCAAGCCGGGTCCGACGCCTGGGTCGGGGCCGGCACGATGCGCTGGTTGAACCCCGTCACGTCGACCGACATCAGCTGCGAAGAAAACCCCTGCCCCTGATTGCCGGTTGCGCGGGACTGGCTGAAATACATCAGCACCCGCCCGTTCGGGCAGAAGGTCGGTCCCTCCACGTCCCAGCCGTCGGCGATCGCCCGCTCCCCGCTGCCGTCGGGGGCCATCACGCCGATCGAGAACGCGGCTTCCGAGCCGCCGTAGCGGGTGTAGGCGATCAGGTCGCCGCGCGGCGACCAGACCGGCGTGCCGTAGCGGGCGTGCCCGAAGCTGATTCGTTTCACGCCGCTGCCGTCCGCATTCATGATGAACAGCTGGGGATCGCCGTCGCGGTCGGAGTTGAACACGATCTGCGAGCCGTCCGGGCTGTAGCACGGGCTGACGTCGATCGCGTTCGAGCTGGTCAGCTGCCGGCGCGCATGCGTGGCCAGATT
>JAJYFW010000442.1:1978-3046 GCA_021785335.1 Pseudomonadota bacterium | reverse complement strand
CCGTCTTGAGCGCCTGCAGCCGGCCGACATCCTCCGCCGAAAGCTTGCCGAGGCTCGGGGCCAGGATGTCGAACATCTGCCCGCCCGCCATGCCGCGCGCGCCCGAGGCTTGGGCGAGTGCCTGCACCAGCTCGCAGCGGGCTTCCGGGTTGGCGTGGGTCTCGGGCTCGGCCAGCACCTCGAAGGCGCGGGTCTGCAGCGCGTCGCCGACCAGGATTGCGGTGGCCTCGTCATAGGCGCGGTGCGTGGAGGGCTTGCCGCGGCGCAGATCGTCGTCGTCCATCGCCGGCAGGTCGTCGTGGACCAGCGAATAGGCGTGCAGCATCTCGACGGCCGCGCCCACGCGCGCGGCGCAGCGCTCGTCCACCGCGAACAGGGACGCTGTGCGCATCACCAAAAAGGCGCGCATGCGCTTGCCGCCGCCGAGGGTAGCGTAGCGCATTGCCTCCATCAGCCGCGCCTCCGGCCCGTCGGGCAGCGGCAGCAGCCGGTCGATCATGGTCTCCACCGTGGCGGCCGAGGCGCGCAGCGCGCTCTGCAGTTCCGCGCTTTCGCGCGCGACATTGGAAGCGCTCATCGCCGGCACCTCAATTCGTCTCGCGCAGGCCGGTGGCCTTGCCGTCGGCGGCGACGATCGCCTGCACCTTGGCTTCGGCCTCGGCAAGCCTGGCTTCGCAATGGCGCCGCAGCGCCGAGCCGCGCTCATAGGCGGCGATGGCGTCGGAAAGCTTCTGCTGCCCGCCCTCGAGGGCCTTCACGATGCCCTCAAGCTCGGCGAGCGCCGCCTCGAAGGAGAGGCCTGCGACGTCGTCGGGCTCGGAAACGGCGGTCTTGGATGGGGTGGTGGCCATGTCTGCAACCGTGACGCGAAACCGGACTGGTAGCGCGTGGGCGGTGGCCCGCCAACCCCGGCCGCTCGCGGCTCAGCCGCGCATCAGGGCGCGGACATGGACGGCGGCGGACGCGGCGAGCGCTCGCAGGTCGTAGCCGCCCTCCAGCATCGAGATCACGCGGCCGCCGCATCTGGCCCCCGCGACGTCCAGGATGGCGTCGGTGATCCAGGCAAAA
>JAJYFW010000442.1:0-1968 GCA_021785335.1 Pseudomonadota bacterium | reverse complement strand
CAAAATCCTCGGTTTCCAGCCGCAACTGCGCCAGCGGGTCGGCTCGGTGGGCGTCGAAGCCGGCGGAAACCACGATCAGGTCTGGCGCCCATGCATGGAGCGCCGGCAGGATGGAGCCGGCCCAGGCGGCGCGAAACGCCTCCGAGCCCGCGCCCGGGGCCAGCGGCACGTTGACCACGTTGCCCGCGACTCCGCGTTCTGCCGCCATGCCGGTGCCCGGGTAGCACGGGAACTGGTGCGTCGAGCCATAGAACAGCGTCGGGTCGCTCTCGGCCACCGCCTGTGTGCCGTTGCCGTGATGCACGTCGAAATCGAGCACGGCGACGCGTGCCGCGTTCCACCGGGCCTGGGCGTGGCGGGCGGCGATGGCGGCGTTGGAGAACAGGCAGAAGCCCATCGCGCGGTCCGGCTCGGCGTGATGCCCGGGCGGGCGCACCGCGGCGAAGGCGGCGCGCACGGAGCCGGACATCACCGCGTCCACCGCCGCGACGCCGGCCCCCGCGGCCCGCAGCGCCGCCTCCGCGGAGCCTGCGCTGACGACCGTGTCGGGGTCGATGTTGATCGGTTCGTCCGGCGGCGGGGAGAGGGCGAGCACGGCGCGGACATGCATCGGCGGATGCACGCGCAGGAGCGCCTCCTCCGCGGCGCGCGGCGCCTCCTCGCGCAGCAGGTGCGAGAAGCTTTCGGCCTCCAGCGCCGCCATCACGTGGCGCAGCCGGTCCGGGCACTCGGGATGGAACGGCCCGGTGTCGTGCGCGAGGCAGGCCTTGTGGGTGAGGAGCAGGACGGTCACGCCGGGCCGCGCGCGCGAATGAGGAAGCTCAGCACGCCCGCCTCGTCCGACCAGGCGAGCAGCGCGTGACCCGTCTCGCGGCAGAAGAGCTGGAAGTCCTTGACCGCCGCGCGATCGGTCGCGAGCACCCGCAGCTGGGCGCCCGCCGGCATGGCGCGCAGTTCGCGTTGGGCACGCAGGACCGGCAGCGGACAGGTCATGCCTTTGACGTCGAGGACGGTTTCGCTCATCGCTGCGACTCTGCGCGGTGCGGACGCCGCGGGCAAGGCAGGCGGGGTGCGAATGGCCGGAGTGAGGATCGGGGTCGATCTCGGCGGCACGAAGATCGAGGTCGCCGCGATCGGCGAGGACGGCGGGATCGTGCTGCGCGAGCGCACGGCGACACCCCCGGGCTACGTCGCCACGGTCGCCGCCATCGCCGGCCTGGTTCGCGGCGCCGAGGCTCGGCTCGGCACAAGTGCCAGCGTGGGCATCGGCATTCCCGGCGTGATCTCGCCGGCGACGGGGCTGGTGAAGAATGCCAATTCCATCGCGCTCAACGGCAATCCGTTCGACCGCGACATCGCCGCGGCGCTCGGGCGCGAGGTGCGGGTGGCCAATGACGCGAACTGCTTCGCGCTCAGCGAGGCGGTCGACGGCGCCGGCGCGGGTGAGCGCGTCGTGTTCGGCGTCATCCTTGGCACCGGCTGCGGCGGCGGCATCGTGGTGGACCGGCGCATCGTCGAGGGCAGGCATCGCATCGCCGGCGAATGGGGCCACATGCCGCTGCCCTGGCCGCATCCCGAAGAGCAGCCCGGCAACGCCTGCTGGTGCGGCCAGCGCAATTGCCTTGAGACCTGGCTCGCCGGTCCGGCGCTGGCGGCGGATTGCGACGGGCCGGGAAGCCGCGACGCGGGCTCCATTCCGGCGCGCGCGGCGGCGGGGGATGAGCGGGCGAGGGCCGCCCTCGCCAGGCACGCGGACCGGCTGGCGCGCGGGCTTGCCGTCATCGTCAACATCCTCGACCCCGACATCATCGTGCTCGGCGGCGGGCTGTCGAACATGGCGCATCTTTACGAAGCGGTGCCGGCGGCGATGAAGCGCTACGTGTTCTCCGACTTCGTGGACACGCCGATCGTGCGGGCAAAGCACGGCGATTCCTCTGGCGTGCGTGGCGCCGCCTGGCTGTGGCCGCC
>JAJYFW010000441.1 GCA_021785335.1 Pseudomonadota bacterium | reverse complement strand
CAACAAGTCCGCCCCACTCCCGCGCGCCTGTTCGTCATCTTCGCCCAGATCGGCCTCACCAGCTTCGGCGGCGGCCTCAGCGCCTGGATGCTGCGCGCCTTCGTCCGCGAGCGCCCCTGGCTGACCGAGGAGGAGTTCCTCAACGGCCTCGCCCTCGCCCAGGCGCTGCCCGGCGTAAACGTCACCAACATGGGGATCTGGATCGGCTACCGGCTCTGCGGCACCGCCGGCGCCGTCGCGGCGGTCATCGGCGTCGTCGTGCCGCCCGCGATCCTCATGGTGCTCATCGCCATCGCCTTCGCCTGGCTGGAGCGCTTTCCCGTCACCCGCCCGGCGCTCGACGGCGCCGCCGCCGCCGCCATCGGCCTCTCCGCCTGGATGGGCATCACCGCCGCCCGCCGTGTGCCCCGCCGCGCCGTCCCGCTCGCCATCATGGCGGCGAGCTTCGCCGCCGTCGCCTGGCTGCACATCCCCCTGCTCTGGGTCGTCCTCGCCGGCGGCAGCGCCAGCGTCGCCCTCGAATACATCCGTCTTGGCAACGAGCGATGAACCCCCGCCTCGCCACCCTGCTCGGCATCTTCGCGCCCCTGTCGCTGCTCACCATCGGCGGCGGGCAGACCATCATCGCCGACATCCAGCGCCAGGTCGTCGACGTCCATCACTGGATGAGCGCCGGGACCTTCGTCACCCTGTTCGCCATCGCCCGCATGGCGCCCGGCCCCGGCTCGCTCCTCGCAACGCTCATCGGCTGGCGCGTCGCCGGCTTCTGGGGTGCGGTTGCCGCGACCATCGGCATCTTCACCCCCACCTGCGTCCTGATCTACGCGCTCGCCCGCGTCTGGGCCCGCCACCGCGGCGCCCGCTGGCAAAGGGCGCTGGAGGGCGGCCTGCGCCCCCTCGCCGCCGGCATGATCCTCGCCACCACCTGGGTGCTGGTGGGCGGGCTCGAGGGCGGCTGGCTCGCCCGCGCCATCGCCATCGCCGCGACGGCATTGCTGCTGGCGACCGAGATCAGCCCGCTGCCGCTGCTCGCGATCGGCAGCGCCGCCTTCGTCCTGCTGCACGCCCTGTGACCCGGTAAAGCCCCGCGGGCCCCAGCCGAACCACGAGGCGCCGCGCGCCACCGAGCGCGATCGCTCCCGCACCGCCGCTCCACCGGAACCCAGGCTCCGCCGCGTGCCACCCCTCGTTCAAGACCCGCAACGAAACCCGCCTGCCGTCGAGCCACATCCCCGCGACCGCCACCCCCAGCTCCCGCGTGTCGGAACTGTCCGCGCGCACATGCGCCGGCACATGAACGCGCGAGACCAGCGTACCCCGCTCGTACCCCGCGGGCAGGTCGAACACCAGGTCCCCGCCCTCGTCACGAGGCCGCAACGTCACGCCGCCCACCACCAGCCGGATATCCGCCTCGCGCTCCACCATGCCCGCCCGCGCCAGCAGCGCCGCCCGCGCCGCCACCATCCGCCCATCCGCGGCATCCAGCACCAGCGCCAAGCAGCCCTGCGCGCTCGCGAACACCGGGTGCAGCACCGTCGCCGCCCCGCCCTCGAACGCATCCCGGTTCCCGGTGTCGAGATAGCTCTCGCACGCCAGCCCCTCGGCCAGCACCAAATCGTGCCGGTCGAGTTCCACATGCCAGTACGTCACCTCGTCGCGCGTCTCCTGCGCGATCGTGTCCCCGTTCAGCAGATACCGCACGGGAATCAGCACACCCCCCGCCAGCACCGCATGATCCGGCGACAGGACGAAGTCGCGCGACGGCACCCCATCGCCGAACGCGCTCGCCCGCACCCGCACCGGCATCACGTCCCACGGCCGCGGGTGCCGCGCCAGCGCCACGCGCCGCCGCCCGACCCAGCGCACCGGCGCCAGCCGCCCGCCCGCCGTCACCACCCGCATCCCCACGCGCAGCGCCTCCACGCGGCACGGCCCGACATCGGCCAGGATGCGCGAGCCGGAAGCAAAGCACGCCGTCACATAGGAATTGCCGTTCGCCTGGCGCACCGAAAACCGGCCCGATCCCGTAACGTCCAGCGTCAGCGCCGCCGCCCCGCCGAGCGTCAGCCCACCCGGACCATACCCCGCGATGGTCTCCGCCGCCCCCATCACCTCGACCGTGCCGCCAAGCCCGATCGTCACGCCCGAGGGCGCCTGCCCCGGCGCGAAAGCCACCTCGCCCCCCGGCTCCACCGCCACCACGCCGCCGCCCGAAAGCCCACTCCCCAGCACCACCGTCCCCGCAACATCGAGCGTCGCCCCCGATGCCAGCGACGCCGCGCCCAGCGTCCATGTCGCCCCCGCATCGACCGCAACCGCGCCGAAATCGGTGAACTGCGTCCCGAGCCCCGCGAGCGTCCCGGCTCCGGGCGCCAGTTCCAGTGTCGAAACGACCCCGGCACCCACCGCGTTCCCGCCATCGACCAGCCCGGCGAACTCCGCGCCGGGCCTCACCACGATACGGTCCGCATAGCCGGCTCCCAGCAGCACCGCCGCGCGGCTCCCGGAAATCGTCCCCGAATTGTCGATCGTCGTCAGCCCGGATGCGGAGATGCCGATTGTTCCCGAAATCGAGCCAACGGTCTCGTACGTCACGCCCCCGCTCACATGGGTCGCGACACCGTCGTTGACGACCAGCCCCGACCCCGCCAGTGAGACTCCGGCCGCGCCGCCCGCGATCAGCGCCCCATTGGCGATCGTGCCGCCCGCCAGCAGGACGATCCCGGTGCCCAGCGTGTGCCTGTCGTAGATGGCAAGATCGTTGACGATCGTGACCCCGCCGCTCGCCGACCCAGCGTAGACAGCCTCACTCGGCGGCAGGACCTCACCCACGACGTAGCCGCCATTGCCATACCTGATCCCGGCGAAACCGCCGGCCATGCTTCCGGGTCGCTGGCGGTTCACCAACACGCTACCCTTCCCAAGCGTGACACCGCTGCCGTCGATGGCCCCCGCGTTGACCAGCGTGACGCCGGCTGGGATCGCGTCCGAATTATTGAAGTTCCAGGCGGCCTCATTGACGATCGTCTCGAAATTCGTGAAGCCC
>JAJYFW010000014.1 GCA_021785335.1 Pseudomonadota bacterium | reverse complement strand
GAACTGCCGAGCCTCGATGCGATCGACCGGCGCATCCTCGCGGAACTGCAGGCGGACGGGCGCATGACCAACGTGGAACTGGCCAGCAAGGCCGGCATCTCCGCGCCCCCCTGCCTGCGCCGCGTCCGCCGGCTGGAGGAGGCCGGCATCATCCGCGGCTACCACGCGGACACGGACCCCTCGCTGCTCGGCTGGCCCATCACCTTCTTCGCCATCGTCGGCCTCGAAAGCCAGAAGGAGGCCGTGCTCTCCGGCTTCGAGAAGCTGGTCGGCGCCTGGCCGGAGGTGCGGGAGTGCCACATGATCCGCGGCGGCGGCGACTTCCTGCTGCGCCTGCTCGCCCGCGACACCGCGCACGAGAACGCGCTCACCCAGCGCCTCACCGGCGCGCCCAACGTCAGCCGCGTCCAGACGCTCCAGACCATCCGCACCAGCCGCTCGCTCGCCGGCGTCCCCTTCGAGAAGAACGGCGGCTGACCGCCGGGCCGCCCGCCATGCCGCCCCTCCCGCGCGTGCCGTCCTGGCTGCTGTCGCTCACGCTGCTGCGCCTGCTGGTCGCCGCCTTCGTCCCGCTCTCGCCGGACGAGGCCTATTACCGCCTCTGGTCCACGGCACTTGCGCCCGGCTACCTCGACCACCCGCCGATGGTGGCCCTGATGATCCGCGCCGGCACCGCGCTCGCGGGCGGCGGCCCGCTCGGCGTGCGCCTCCTCGCCCCGTTCGCGGCCCTGCTCGGCTCGCTGCTGCTGATGGACGCGGTGGACCGCGCCGCCCCCGGCCGGGGCGAGGCCGCGGCGCTGCTGCTCAACTCCACGCTCCTCTTCGGCGCCGGCGCCATCATCGTCACGCCGGACACGCCGCTGCTGCTGTTCTGGACCGCGGCCCTGTGGGCGCTCGCGCGGCTGGAGGAGACATGGGACCGGCGCTGGTGGTTCGCCGCCGGCCTCGCCACCGGCCTCGCGCTCTTCAGCAAGTACACCGCCTTCCTCATCTTCCCCGCGGTCCTCGTCTGGCTCATCGCCGTCCGCCCGCGCGAGCTGCGCCGCTGGGAGCCATGGGCCGGGCTCGCGCTGGCGTTCCTCGTCTTCGCGCCGGACATCGCCTGGAACGCCGCGCACCACTGGGCCAGCTACGCCAAGCAGGGCGGCCGCCTGTTCGACTTCCAGCCGCTGCGCGCCCTGCAGTTCATGGGCGAGTTGATCGGCGGGCAGATCGGCCTCGCCACGCCGCTCGTCGCCCTGCTGCTGGTCCAGGGCCAGGTCCGCGCCTGGCGCGGCCGCGCCATCCTGCCGCTCGCCTTCACCCTCGTGCCCAGCGCCGTCTTCGTCATCCACGCCCTCGGCGACCGCGTGCAGGGCAACTGGCCCGCCGTCATCTACCCCTCCGCCGCACTCGCCACCGCCCTCTACCCGATCCCGCTGCGCCGCCTGCGCCAGGCGATCGGGCTCGGCATGGGCATCACGCTGCTGGTCTATTTCCAGGCCGCGACCGGCCTGCTGCCGCTGCCCGCGCGCCTCGACCCCGCCGCCCGCCAGTTGCGCGGCTGGTCCACGATGGCCCGCGACCTGCCCAGGGCCGACTTCCTCGCGGCCGAGAACTACGGCGTCGCCTCGGAGCTCGCGCTGTTCCGCCATCCCGTCTTCGGCGCCGCCCCCCGCTGGTCGTTCTTCACCCTCCCGCGCGCCATGCCGCGCGGCACCGGCCTGCTGCTGACCGACGGCAGGCCGGACCCCGTGTTCTGGGCGAGCATCCACCGCGTCGGCACCGTCGCGCGCAGTTCCCACGGGGTGGTCCTTGCCCGCTACCGCCTCTATCGTGTGACGCCGAGGGAGAAACTCACCTTGCTCACGGCCAATAAATGACGACCGGGACCGCCACGCGCCTGCCGACGATGGAGGACATCCTCGCCGCCCGCGCCCGCCTCGCGGGCCAGGTCGTCCGCACCCCCATCCTGCGCCACCCGCTGCTGGACCAGCTCACCGGCGGGCGCATCCTGCTCAAGGCGGAGCCGCTGCAACGCACCGGCAGCTTCAAGCTGCGCGGCGCCACCAGCGCCATCCGCGCCCTGCCGGCGGCGGAGCGCGCGCGCGGCGTCGTCACCTTCTCCTCGGGCAACCACGGCCAGGCCGTCGCCTGCGCCGCGGCCGGCGTCGGCGCGCGGGCCACCATCTTCATGCCGTCCGACGCACCCGCCATCAAGGTGGAGAGCACCCGAAGCTGGGGTGCCGATGTCGTCCAGTACGACCGCAGGACGCAGGACCGCGAGGCGATGGCGAGCGAGCACATGGCGCGCACCGGCGCCGTGCTGGTCCCGCCCTTCGACGCCGTGGAGGTCATCGCCGGCCAGGGCACCGCCGCGCTGGAACTCGCCGAGGACGCCGGCGAGACGCTCGACGCGCTCATGGTCTGCACCGGCGGCGGCGGCTTCATCGCCGGCTGCGCGCTCGCCATGGAGGCGGTCTCGCCGCAGACCCGCATCGTCGCCGTCGAGCCGGAGGGCTGGGACGACACCGGCCGCTCGCTGGCAGCCGGCGAGCGCGTCGCGGCGAAGGGCGGCTCGCTGCTCTGCGACGCGCTGCTCGCCCCGAAGCCGGGCGAGATGACCTTCGCCATCAACCGCCGCCTCCTCGCCGGCGGGATCGCGGTGACGGACGCGGAGGTGCTCGCCGCCATCGCCTTCGCCTTCCGCCACCTCAAGGTCGTGGTCGAGCCCGGCGGCGCCGTCTGCCTCGCGGCGCTCCTCGCGGGAAAAGTCGACGCGCGCGGCCAGACCGTCGGCGCCATGCTCTCCGGCGGCAATATCGATCCCGCAACGTTCCAGCGGGCGCTGCAAACGCCACTGAAAAACGAAGGGGAGGGGAGCGATGGACGCTGAAACCCACGCGATGACCGCGGCCGAGTGGCAGGCCCGCCTCGACTGCGCCGCCGCCTACCGCCTGGTCGAGCATTTCGCCATGAGCGACCTGGTCTACAACCACATCACCGTCCGCGTGCCCGGCACCGAGACCTTCCTCATCAACCCCTATGGCTGGATGTACGAGGAAATCACCGCCTCCTCGCTCATCCTCATCGACCTCGACGGCAACGTCCTGCGCAACCCGCACGCCCGCAACGTGGAGGGGGGCCTCGGCATCAACCTCGCGGGCTACGTCATCCACTCCGCCGTCCACGCCGCGCGCGCGGATGTCGGCTGCGTCATCCACACCCACACCCGCGCCGGCATGGCCGTCTCCGCGATGAAGTGCGGCCTGCTGCCGCTGACCCAGACCGCGATGCGCTGCATGCCCGTCGCCGTCCACGACTACGAAGGCCCCGCCATCGACACCGACGAGCGCGCCCGCCTCGTCGCCGACATGGGAACGGCCAACGCGGTGATCCTGCGCAACCACGGCCTGCTCGCCGCCGGCCCCTCGGCGGGGGAGGCGTTCAACCTCATGTACGCGCTGGAGATGGCCTGCCGCGCCCAGGTGGACGCGATGGCCGCGCGCACGGAACTCACCATGCCGTCGGACAACGTCGTCGCCCACGCCGTGCATCTCTACCAGCCCACCACGCGCCGCCCCTACGGCGTCATGGAATGGCCCGCCATGCTCCGCCTGCTCGACCGCCGCGACCCGACCTGGCGCACCTAGCGGCGCCGAGCCACCTCTCTCCCCGCGACAAGGAGAAGCCCCGCGATGAGCGAAAAGGTCCACGTCACCGTCACGCGCCAGGGGCGCTATCGCTTCCTCGTGGACTTCGCCCCCGGCGTCGAAAACACGCCGATCGGGAGGACGCTGGGCGACGAGCCGCCGCCGCTCGGCGAGGGCACCGGCCCGTCGCCCGCGCAGCTCCTCGCCGCCGCGGTCGCCAACTGCCTTTCCTCGAGCCTGGTCTTCGCCACCAACAAGTACAAGGAAGACCCCGGCGCGCTCACCACCAGCGTCACCTGCGAGGTCGGCCGCAACGACCGCAACCGCCTGCGCATCCTCGCCATGCAGGTGGAGATGACGCTCGGCGCCGCCCCGGCCTCGCTCGGCCATCTCGACCGCGCGCTGGCGCAGTTCGAGGATTTCTGCACCGTCTCGCAAAGCGTGCGCGCCGGCATCCCCTTCACGGTGACGGTCAAGGGCCCGGACGGAACCGTCCTGAAATAACCCCGCCCTGACCCGCCCGCCGAATTTCCGGCGCAAATTTTAGCCGATCATCGCTCGCTCGCCCAACGGGGCCGCGAGCCACGCCTCTCTTGGCGCAAAAACGTGATTCGCTGCTTGTTGCAAGCGATCAACGTTCCAATATTCTCAATAAAACGACATCCGACGAATCTTGACACTTTGAATCTTGAAGCATTCCGGGCCGCCGTGCGACCTGTGACACGACCTCGAAGGGCAACGCCCCGACGGGGTTTCCGATCAGCCGGGTTCCGCGCTCGCCATGCCGGCGCGCCGCGCAAGCCATTGACCGTTGTTGACGAGGATCCCAGTCGTGAACGCTTCCACTGCCAAGACAAGGGCGCCGAAACCGCGGACGTCGAGGTCGCTGTGGCGCGACACCTCGGGCGCCATCGCGCCGCTGATGGCGGTCATGCTCCCCGTCGTCGTCGGCGGCGCCGCGCTCGGCATCGACATCGGCAACCAGTACATCTCCGCCCAGCAACTCCAGGTCGCATCCGACGCCGGCGCCACGGACGCCGCGATGCTGCTGCTCTCCCAGCCCACCGCCAAGGACCTTCTCGCCGCCGCCAACCAGGGCGTGAGCGACACCCTCAGCGCCGGCGGCTTCTCGAATACGGCGCAACGCACCCTCTCGGTCTCCGCCACGCAGACCTCGGTCACCGTGACCCTGACCGCGCCCGCCGCCAACTTCTTCGCCTCCGCCCTCGGGATCGGCCCCTCCACCGCCACCGTGACGTCGACCGCCTCGCTCAACCAGGGCAGCGCCTGCGTGCTGTCCCTCTCGAACTCGTCCTCCGGCTTCGTCGTCTCGGGCAACACGACCGTGAACCTCGTCTCGTGCGCCGCCCGCTCGAACGGCGGCTTCTCGGCCGGCGGCTCGTCGTCGATGTCGGCCTCGGCGATCTATGCCGCGGGCAGCATCAGCGCCTCCACCTCCAGCACCGGCACGACGCCGCTGGTCTCCGACGCCGGTTCCGTCGCCGACCCCTTCGCGTCCGACGCCTCGCTGCAGAACGCGATGCTCAACGTGGCCACCGCCTCGGGGCCGTCCGAAAGCGCCAACGGCCAGCAGACCGTCTCGCTCACGCCCGGCGACTACGGCAGCTGGAGCTTCCAGAGCCAGTCGACCCTCAACCTGGCGCCTGGCACCTACTACGTGAACGGCAACATCTCGGTGAACGGCGGCTCCACCATCACCGGCACCGGCGTCACCATCATCACCAGCGGCGTGGTGGACTTCACCGGCGGCAACATCAATCTCTCCGCCCCCACCGCCTCCAGCGGCGCCGCCTTCCCCGGCGTGCTGATCGCCGCCAGCTCGTCGAGCACGCAGTCCATGGAGGGCAACACCAACTCCACCCTCTCCGGCCTCGTCTACGCGCCGAACGCCGCCGTCTATCTCGCGGGCACGGCGGCCACCGGCTCCACCAGCGCCTGCTTCGAGGTCGTGGCCTTCACCGTGGACTTCACCGGCAACTCCACGCTCGACTCCAATTGTTCTGCTTACGGCATGATCAACCTGCCGGCCAGTTCGCACATGGTGGTGCTGACGCACTAGCGCGGAAAAAGCCGTGTCGCCAGCCATGAGATTCCGCGCCGCCACTTCGCGCGCGCCTCGCCCTGGCCTCTGTCTTGCCACAATCTGTGCCGATCGTTACGGTTGGTTTCAGGCAAGGAGGACACCCCATGCAGCGCTCTTCAATGACACGGGCCGTCCTGGCCGGTCTTTTCGTCGCCACGGCCGCTGCCGCCGGCGGCGCGATTCTGGCCGCGCCGCCCGCGCTCGCGGCGCATGGCGGCGGCGGCAATGGCGGCGGCAACGGGGGTGGGAATGGCGGCGGCAACGGCAATGCCGGCAACGCCAACGCGGGCGGCCATGGCGCCTCGGCCAGCGCGGCCGACCACGCGAACAACGGGCATGGCGCCGCCGCGTCGTCGTCGGGCCAGCTTTCCGCCGCGCTCGGCGCGCTGAACGCCGCCCATGCCAGCCCGGCGGCGCTCGCCCACGCGGCGCCGAACTCGATGCCCGGGCAGCTTGCCACCTACGACAAGGCGATGCTCGCGGCGCTGGCGATGCCGGCCAGCACGCCGGCCGAGATCACCGCGCAAAACGCCGCCATCGCCGCCGCGCGCTCGCAGCTCGCCACGTCCACGGACAAGTCGCTCACGCCCGCGGTGGTCGGCCGCGTCGACAGCCTGCTCGGCCTGCCCGCCACCGACACGTCGCTCGGCACAACCTCGTCCGGCTAGCCTCTCCGCCGCCCCGGGACGCCGATCGCGGCCCGGGTGCGAGCCAATTCCCCGGCTAAATCAGCGATATTAAATGTAGCCGCGCTTGAATTCTTACGGAATTCGTGACATCGGTAATGCACATCGACGGCATGGCGCCTGACCGGCGTCGCCTTCGACGGGGTGTAGATAGGTTCGGACTCACGCTGGCGCATAAGCGCCGGGCGCGTTTCCGGCTAACTCCGTCAAGCAGGATCCGTCGTGACACGATCGGCACCAAACACACATCCTGAACCGGCCACCGCGGAGCACGACGCCGCGGCCGCGTCTCCTCGCGCCACCGCAACAGCGCCGATCCGCGCGCCGCGCCTTGCACTTCATCTCCGCCGCCTCGCCGCCCTCCTGCGGGGCCGCCGCGGCGTGGCCAGCATGGAGTTCGCCCTCATCGGCGGCCTGGTCCTCCTCCCCATCATGGCCGGCACCGTCGACTACGGCCTCGTCCTTACCTCCTACGCCGGCGCCACGCGCGCGCAGCAGGCGGCTTTCATGGCTGCTCTCGAGGGCGCCTCCTTCAGCTCCATCCAGTCCGCGGCCACCACCGCCTACGGCTCCGGCTCGCCCCAGGTCACGGTCACCACGGCCTGGTACTGCGCCCCGAGCGCCCAGTCCTGGACACACTCGGGCACGTCCTACAGCACGGAGCCGACCTGCGCCCCCGGCTACCTCGCCACCCAGTACATGACGGTGGCCGTCGCGGCGACCGTGAGCCTGCCGGTCCCGCTGCCCGGCGTGCAGTCGCCCTATCCCGTCACCTCCACCACAACGGTGCGCATCCAATGAACCGCATTTGGCGGCTGCTCCGGCATGACCGGGGGGGATCCATCGCCCCGATGATCGCCGTCATGCTCCCCGTCGTCATCGGCGGCGCGGCGCTGGGCATCGATGTCGGCAATCAGTACATCTCCACCCAGCAGCTGCAGGTCGCGTCCGACGCCGGCGCCACGGATGCCGCGATGCTGCTGCTCTCCCAGCCCACGGTGAAGCAGCTTCTCGCCGCCGCACGCCAGGGTGCCACCGACGTTCTCACCGCCGGCGGCTTCGCCAACACCGCGGCCTCGGCGATCTCCGTCTCCGCCACGGAAACCGCGGTCACCGTGACCCTGAGCGCGCCCACCAGCAACTTCTTCTCGGCCGTACTCGGCGTCGGTCCGTCCACCTCCACCGTGACCTCGACCGCCTCCCTGAACCAGGGCAGCGCCTGCGTGCTGACCCTCTCTAACTCGTCCTCGGGTTTCGTTCTGTCCGGCTCCACCTCGGTCAACCTGGTCGCCTGCGCCGCCCGCTCCAACGGCGGCTACGTCATGGATGGCGGCTCCTCGATGTCGGCGACCGCGGTCTATGCCGGCGGCAGCATCAACATCGATTCCAGCGCCACCATCGGCACGACGCCGCTGGTCCCCAACGCCGGTAGCATCGCCGATCCCTTCGCCGCGGACGCCCCGCTGCAGAACGCGATGCTGA
This sequence comes from Pseudomonadota bacterium, assembly GCA_021785335.1. The sequence goes on along the minus strand of JAJYFW010000014.1, from coordinate 3,776 downwards.
ACGTGGGCTCCGTCTCGGGGTCCTCCGAAAAGGGCAACGGCGGCACCCAGAGCGTGTCCCTGACGCCGGGCAACTACAGCAGCTGGGACTTCCTCAACAACGCGACCATCAACCTCGCGCCCGGAACCTATTACGTGAACGGCGACATCACCGTGAACGGCGGGGCGACGATCAATGGCAGCGGGGTCACGATCATCTCCAATGGCGTGGTCAACTTCAGCGGCGGCAACATCAACCTTTCCGCCCCCACCCAGTCGAGCGACGCCCCGTTCCCCGGCGTGCTGATCGCCGACAACTCGGCGAGCACGCAATCGATCCAGGGCAACTCCACCTCGACGCTGACCGGGCTCGTCTACATGCCCAACGCCCCCGTCTACGTCGCCGGCTCGGCGGCCACCGGCTCCACCACCTCCTGCTTCGAGGTCGTGGCCTTCACCGTGGACTTCACCGGCAACTCGATGCTCAACTCGAATTGCTCCGCTTACGGAATGATCAACCTGCCGGCCAGCCAGCGCATGGTCGTTCTCACGCATTAGGGAAGTGCAACCTCCCATGTCACCGGCCATGAAGTTCCGCCTCCGACTGCTCCCGCGCCCGCGCCGCCTCGGCAGGCGCGGCACCACCGCCGTGGAGTTCGCGCTCGTCGCCTCGCTCGCCTTCGGCTTCATCCTGATGACGATCGATATCGGGCGCTACCTCGCCGACCAGCACGCGCTCGACTACGGCGTCGCCGCCGCCGCCCGCTACGCCGCGGTGAGCAGCAAATCGGCATCGGTGGACAGCATCACCTCGAAATTCGCCTCCGCCGCGTCCGGCCTGCTCGGCAACTGCGCGCAGTGCCAAGTGTCGGTCACGTTCTCGCCCAACTACCAGGTGGGCAGCAACGTCACCGTGACGGCGAGCCTGCCGTGGAGCACCGTCTCCCCGCTCACGATGCTCGGGTCGAAGACGCTGTCGAGCTCCACCACCATGACCGTGGTGCATTAGCGCCCCAAGCCGCGCCCCCACCGCGCCCCACCGCGCCCAGCCAGAAGTGTCGTTTCGCGACGCGAAACGCAGGGCGCGATACTTGTCTCATCCCCACTTGCCCCTTCCGACAGGCCCGCTAAAAGCGTCGCCGTTCCGATGCGATGCCGCTGATGCCTGAAACATCCAGCGACCGCGTCCAAGCAAGACAAGCGTCTCAACGAAGACAAGCCACAGGGAGTATACGGATGCGACGACATCTCCAACGCGCCTGGACGGCCTGCGCCGCCGGCCTTCTCGCCTCGGGCCTCGCTATGTCCGCGGCCTCGGCCCAGACAGCGCCATCGGAAATCAAGATCGGCACGCTCTACGCCAGCAGCGGCGCCTTCGCCGTCCCCTCGCAGTCGCAGTTACAGGGGCTGAAATACTGGGCCGCGGGCGTGAACAAGACCGGCGGCGTCTTCGTCAAGGCGTTCGACAAGAAGATCCCGGTCAAGATCGTCGCCTATGACGACCAGAGCTCCACCGCGACGGCTACCACCCTCTACAGCCAGCTCGTCACCCAGGACCACGTGAACATCCTGATGGCGGATTTCGGCTCGGTGCTCACCTCGGTCGCCATCCCCATCGCCGCCGAGCACCACATGCTGCTCATCGACCCCACGGGCTCGGGCGCCAATTTCTTCACCAGGAAGACCAACTACCTCGCCGATATCAGCATCCCCACCTCGGCGGTCTGGCCGCGGGTGCTCGGCGACTTCATCCTCGCCCACAAGATCAAGCGCGTCGCGATCATCTATGATTCGAACGACTTCGACGCCTCGCAGGCCACCACGCTGAAGGCCACGCTGGAAAAGGGCGGCGTGAAGCCGGTCTACTACGACGGCGTGCCGACCAGCGAATCCAACTACACCGTCCTCATCCACACCATCGCCGCCAGCCACCCGGACGCGGTGATCGAGTTCGGCTATGCGCTGAACGACATCGCCTTCTTCCACGCGCTCTCGGGCAGCGGGCTGCACTTCAACATGACGTTCAGCATCTTCCCCGGCCAGCTCCTGGCACTGCTGGAGAAGAACGTCGGCACCAAGGCGCTGGCCTACACCTTCACCTACCCCGTGCCGCCGCTCGTCGTTTACAACAAGACCAACCTCGGCCCGAACACGGGAACCTTCGTCAAGGAGTGGACCGCCGCGACCAAATCCCCTCCCAACGCGCTGGACACCGCGGGCTTCAACACCGGCCTCATCATGCAGCACATGCTGGGCACGGCGCCGACCTTCACGCAGCTCGCCTTCCACCAGGCGCTGATCGACATGTCGGGCAAGACCACCACCCTGCTCGGCGAGTTCAAGATCAACGAGAACGGCGCCCAGCTCGGCGAGCAGCTGCCGGTGGCGCAGGTCGTGCCGGAGGGCAAGGGGCTGAAGTTCGTCGTCGTCTATCCGCCCAACAAGGCGACCGGCAAGGCGATCTACCCGGCGCCCAGGAACTGATCCCGATCACATAGCGTAACGATCCCGGCCGGCGACGGCCGGGATCTCTTTCGCGCCGCACCCGTCCCCGAAAATTCGCCCGCCCCCCGCTTGCCCCTCGCGGCAGGGGGTCTAAAAGCACCCGCACGTCGGGCGGCGCCGTTGATGTCCGGTATATCCACCGGCCGCCCTCAACAATTCCCAGGAGAGGGGGACTTTATGCGTACGCACGTCAAACGCGCGTGGACCGCTTGCGCGGCCGCGCTTTTCGCCTCCGGCATGGCGCTTTCCGCCGCCGCCGCCCAGACCGCGCCGTCGGAGATCAAGATCGGCACGCTCTACGCCAGCAGCGGCCCCTTCGCCGTCGCGTCGGAAGGCCAGTACCACGGCCTGCAGTACTGGGCCGCGGGCGTGAACAAGACCGGCGGCGTCTTCGTCAAGGCGTTCGACAAGAAGATCCCGGTCAAGATCGTCGCCTATGACGACCAGAGCTCCACGGCGACCGCCACCACGCTCTACAACCAGCTCATCACCCAGGACCACGTGAACATCCTGATGGCCGATTTCGGCTCGGTGCTCACCTCGGTCGCCATCCCGCTCGCCGCCGAGCACCACATGCTGCTCATCGACCCCACGGGCTCGGGCGCCAACTTCTTCACCAAGAAGACCAACTACCTCGCCGACGTCTCCATCCCGTCCTCGACGGTCTGGCCGCTGCCGCTCGCCCACTTCATCCTGGCGCAGAAGATCAAGCGCGTCGCCATCGTCTACGGCTCGAACGACTTCGACGCCTCGCAGGCCGAAACGCTGAAGACCACGCTGGAAAAGGGCGGCGTGAAGCCGGTCTACTACCACGGCGTGCCGACCACGGAATCCAACTACACCGTGCTGCTGCACACCATCGCCGCCCACAACCCCGAGGCGGTGATCGAGCTCGGCTACGCGCCCAACGACATCGCCTTCCTGCACGCGCTCGCGGGCAGCGGGCTGCACTTCAACATGACCTTCACCATCTTCCCCGGCCAGCTCCTGGCCCTGATGGAGAAGAACGTCGGCGCCAAAACGCTCGCCTACACCTACACCTACCCGACGCCGCCGCTGGTCGCCTATCCGAAGACCACGCTCGGCCCGAACACCGCGGCCTTCGTCAAGGAGTTCACCGCCGCCGAGAAGGCCGCGCCCAACTTCCTCGACGCCGCGGGCTTCAACACCGGCCTGATCATGCAGCAGATGCTCGCGACCGCGCCGAAGTTCACCCAGCTCGACTTCCACCAGGCGCTGATGGACATGTCCGGCAAGACCACCACCCTGCTCGGCGAGTTCAGTATCACCTCG
>JAJYFW010000440.1 GCA_021785335.1 Pseudomonadota bacterium | reverse complement strand
CCGCCCGCGGCGGGCGGCACATGCGCCATGTACCAGCCCTCGCGCAGCCCGGTGGCGCTGAACACCACGCGCCGTGCCCCGGTCGCCCGCAACACCCGGCGCAGCACCACGGCGGCATACGGCATGTCGTCCAGCCGCCGCCGCGGCGCCCCCGGCATGCGTTCCAGCGCGCGGCGCGAGGCGGCGGCGATCATGCCGGTAAGCTCGCGCATCTCCTCGCGGCTCACCGTGTAATGGTGGATCATGTTGAGCGGGTAGCCGGTCTGGGCGATGTGCATCCGCGCCAGCGCCCGCCAGGTGCCGCCGACAACGTAGAGGTCCTGTCCCGCGCCCTCGCCGAGCCAGCCGACCTCGGCCAGGTCCGCCTCGGCGATGGCACGGGCGCGCACGATGTCGCCGCCGGCGCGCTCGGCCAGCCGGATCACGCCGAGCCGCAGCGTCCGCGCCTGCCGCCAGCCGCCTTCTGCCAGCCGCACCACTTCCACCGAGCCGCCGCCGATGTCGGCCAGCACGCCCTCCGCCTCCGGGATGCCGCACAGCACGCCGCGGGCGGAGAACTCGGCTTCCTCCGGGCCGGAGAGGATGCGGATCGGCACGCCCGGCATGCGCGCCTGCAGGGCGGCGACGAACTGCGGGCCGTTGGCGGCGTCGCGCACCGCCGCCGTGCCCAGCACCTCGAACGGGTCGGCGCGCATGGCGCGGACAATGGTGTGGTAGCGGTTCATCACCGTCAGCGCCTGCTGCACGGCCTCGGGGTTGAGCTGCCCGGTGTCCTGCAGGCCGCGGCCCAGCCGCAGCACCGCTTTCTCGTTGAAGATGGCGGTCGGGTTGGGCCCGCGCCCCTCGAACACCACGAGGCGCACGGAGTTGGAGCCGAGATCGACAACGGCGGAGCGGGGCGCGACGGGCATGCTCAGTCCTGCTGCACGCGGTCCGGCCGGCGCGCGTGCGGCAGTCCGGTCGCCGCCACCAGCGGGCCATGCAGCGCCGAGCCGCGGCCGGACAGCGACGGGTTGGTCATGAAGTAGTCGTGCGCCGACACGCGCGCCTTGCCCAGCCCCGGCGCCACCCGCCGCCAGGCGCCATCGGCGTGCAGCTCCCACGACTGCATCGTGTCCTTGAGGTTCACGATCATGATCTGATCGAGCACCTGGGCATGCACGGTGGGGTTGTGGATCGGCACCAGCGTCTCCACCCGCCATTCCATGTTGCGCGCCATCCAGTCGGCCGAGCTGATGAACACCTGCGCGTGCCGGCTGGGCAGCTTGTGGCCGTTGCCGAACGCGCAGATGCGGCTGTGCTCCAGGAAGCGGCCCACGATCGACTTCACCCTGATGTTCTCCGACAGGCCAGGAACGCCCGGACGCAGGCAGCAGATGCCGCGCACCACCGCCATGGTTTTCACGCCGGCGCGCGACGCCGCGTACAGCCGGTCGATCAGCCCCTCATCGACCAGCGAATTGAGCTTGAGCCAGATGGTCGCCGGCCTGCCGGCGCGGGCGCATTCGATTTCCCGGTCGATCAGTTCGTAAAGCCGCGTGCGCGTGGTGAGCGGGCTGAACGCCAGCGCCTCCATGCGCGGCGGCCGGGCATAGCCGGTCATGTAATTGAACAGCCGCGCGGCATCGCGCGTCAGTTCCGGTTCGGTAGTGAAGAAGCTGAGGTCGGTATAGCTGCGCGCGGTGATCGGATGGTAGTTGCCGGTGCCGAAATGCGCGTAGGAGCGCAATCCCGCGCCCTCGCGCCGCACCACCAGCGACAGCTTGGCGTGCGTCTTGAGTTCGGTGAAGCCGAACACGACCTGCACACCCGCCGCCTCCAGCGTGCGGGCGAGGCGGATATTGGCCTCCTCGTCGAAGCGGGCGCGCAGTTCGACCATCGCGGTCACCGACTTGCCGGCCTCCGCCGCCTCGATCAGCGCCTTCACGATCGGGCTGTCGCGGCTGGTGCGATAGAGCGTCTGCTTCACCGCCACCACGTTCGCATCGCGCGCCGCCTGGCGCAGGAACTGCACCACCACGTCGAAGCTCTCGAACGGGTGGTGGACGATGATGTCCTTGGCGCGGATGGCGGCGAAGCAGTCGCCGCCGAAATCGCGGATGCGCTCGGGGAAGCGCGGCGTGTAGGGCGGGAACAGCAAATCCGGCCGGTCATCGACGATCAGCCGCGTCAGGTCGGCCAGCCCAAGCAGTCCGTCCAGCTCGAACACCGATTGCGCGGTCGCGTCCAGCTCGTCGGCCACCAGTTCCTGCAGGTCATCCGGCATGCCGGCGTTGACGGTCAGGTGGATCGCGACGCCGCGGCGGCGGCGCTTCAGCGCGCTTTCGTAGGAGCGCACGAGGTCCTCGGCTTCTTCCTCGAACTCCACGTCGGTGTCGCGGATCAGGCGGAACATGCCCTGGCCGAGCCGCTCGAAGCCCGGGAACAGCCGGTCGAGGAACAGTCCGACCAGATGTTCCAGCAGCACGAAGCGGATGCCGCCCGCTGCGCCGTCCGCGGCCGGGGGCAGGCGGATGAAGCGTTCCACCTGCGCCGGCAGCGGGATCAGCGCGCGCATGAAATGCCCGTCCTCCTCGCGCAGCAGCCGCAGCGCCATGACGAGGCCCATGTTCGGGATGAACGGGAACGGGTGCGCGGGGTCGATGGCCAGCGGGGTCAGCACCGGGAACACCCGTTCCATGAACCAGGCGTCGAGCCAGGCGCGGTCCTGCGCCGACAGCTCGGCCGGTTCGGCGACCTGGATGCCGGCGTCGGCCAGCTTCGCGCGCAGTTCATGCCAGACGCGCTGCTGCTCGCCGAGCAGTTGGCGCGCCCGCGCCTCCACCTCGGCGAGCTGCTGGGCGGGGGTGCGGCCGTCTGGGGCGGCGGTGGTAACCCCCGCTTTCGCCTGCCCGACCAGGCCGGCGACGCGCACCGAATAGAACTCGTCGAGGTTGCTGGCGCTGATCGAGAGGAAGCGCAGCCGCTCCAGCAGCGGATGGCCCTCGTTCTCGGCCTCCTCGACCACGCGGTGGTTGAAGTCGAGCCAGGACAGCTCGCGGTTGATGAAGCGC
>JAJYFW010000439.1 GCA_021785335.1 Pseudomonadota bacterium | reverse complement strand
AAGGCGGCCTAGGCCGCCGCCACTCCCGCTATCAGCTGCGCTCGACGGCCGGCGCCATCGCGATGACCCCGGCCGCCCCGGGTTGCATCGGGTCGCGCCACAGCGCGGCATGGGTGGCGAACATCGTCTCCTGGTCATAGGCGGCTTCGGCCCGCGCGCGGTTGGCGCCGCCGAGGCGCGCGCGCAGGCCGGGGTCGGCGAGCAGGGCGGCCAGGGCTTCGGCCAGCGCCCCGGGCTCGCGCGGGGCGAGGAAGGCGCGGTTGGCCTCCGCCACCATGGCGGCGACATCCCCTACCGCGGTCGCGGCGACGGGCAGGCCGGCGGCCATCGCCTCCAGCAGCGAGAGCGGCATCTGCTCGGTGTCCGAGGAGAGCGCGAAGACGTCCATGCGCGCATAGAGCGGCGCGGGGTCGGCGATGGGGCCGGCGAACTCGGCGTCGAGCGAGAGGTCCCGCGCCAGCGCCTCCAGCGTGCCGCGCTCGGGGCCGTCGCCGACGATCAGCAGGCGGTGCGGCGCCGTGCGCGCCGCGATGGCGCTCGCGTGCAACAGGCGCGCGAGGTTCTTCTCCGGCCGCAATCCCGCGACGGTGCCGACGACCGGCGGCCCGTGCATATCACTTGCCATTGGGGCCGTTGGGCGCGGCGCGGGCGCGAAGCGCGCCAGGTCCACGCCGTTCGCCACGTAGAGCGGGTCGAGCCGCCATTCCTCGCGCGCGATGCGTTCGAGGTTGCGCGAGGGCACCAGCAGCCGTGCGCGGCGCAGCAGCAGGCGGCGGGCCAGCACGCGGCGGGGAAGCTGGCGGTCGCGCTCCTCAGGGCCGAACCCGTCTTCCATGTGCAGGTGCGGCACGTGCGGCAGGCGGTTGGCGACCGCCCACTCGATCGTGCCCCAGTTGCTGGTGACCAGCGTCGCGGGGCGCAGGCTCCGCAGCAGGCCGCGCAGGGCGCGCAGCGTGCCCAGCGTGTCGCCCTTGCGCACGGCGAGCGCCGGGAACGTGACGTCGAGCCCGGGATCGAGCAGGTGGCGGGCGTCGGTCACGCCATCCATGGCGACGATGGCGTGGCGGAACTCCCGCCCCCAGCGATTGGCGATGGCCGCGAAGCGCCGCTGGGCGCCGCCGGTGGTGAAGCCGGGGAAGGCGTGCAGAAGGAGGGGCGTCATGCGGCCCGGCGGAACAGGTCGAGGAAGCCGGTTTCGGCGGCGAGCGGCCGGCCGGCGGCGAGCCAGGCCAGGGTGAGGGTCGCGGCGTAGGCGGCCATGCCGGCGGCGATGCCGGCGAGCAGCGCGGGCAGTGGCGCGGCGATGGCGTGCAGCACCGGTGGCACGGCGAGCGCCATGGCCGCCGTGGCAAGCGCCGGGCGCCAGAGCACCGCGGCGAGGCTGCGGAGGGCGCTCTCCGTGCCGCGCAGGGCAAGGCCGATCGCAAGCGAATCCTCGAGCACCACGGAGGCCGCGACGGCCAGGGCCGCGCCGGTCATGCCGGCGGCCGGGATCAGCGCCGCGAGCAGCAGCACCCGCGCCGCGGCGGCGGCGGCGGTGACGGCGAGGATGGTTCGCAGCTTTCCCTCGGCGAGAAAATGCGTGAGGCCGAACAGGCCGAACGTGCTGGCGCTGCCCGCCAGGGCCAGGATCCGCAGCGCCGGCACCGCGCCCTCCCAGCCGGAACCGAAGCCGAGCCGCACCAGCGGCCGCGCCACCAGCGCGATCCCCACGCCGCCAGGCAGGGTGACGATGGCGGCGACGGCTGCGACGCGAAGCCAGGCCCGGCTGGCGCCCGTCGCGGGCTCGGCGGCCAGCGCCGGATAGACGGCGCGGGTCATCGGCTCCAGCAGTTCCGTCGTCGGCATCGTGGCGATCTCGCTGGCGATGTTGAACAGGCCCGCGGCACCGGTGCCGGCGAGGCCGCCCACCAGCAGCAGCGGGCCGCGCTGGCGCACCAGCATCGCCAGCGCCGTGAGCCACGACCAGAGCGAGACCGGGGCGAGTTCCCGCCAGGCGGCAAGGGAGAGGCGCGGACGCATCGGGTGCATATGCCACGACGCCGCGCATTGCAGGGCGCGCTGCACCAGCATCCCCGCGACGAGCGCCAGGTAGGAGCGTAGGATCAGCGCCACGGCGATGTTGACCGCGACGCCGATGAGCCTGGGCGCGAGTTGCAGCCGCACGTCGAGATCGAGGCGCAGCGCGCGGCGCCATTCGACGGTGCCGATATTCGCCGCGCCGTCGAGCAGCGCGGCCGCGGCGAGCGCCGCCATGACGACGATGAGGCGGCGGTCCGCGAAGAGGTGCGCCGCCGGCACGGCAAGGGCGAGCAGCAGCGCCGCCATGACGCAAGCCCGGAGCAGCGACAGCGTGAACCCCGTGTCCCACAGCGGCGCCGGGTCGCGGGCGCGGATCAGCGCCTCCTCGGTGCCGAGATGGGTGAGGTGGTCGAGCGACTGCGCGAGGCCGCTGCCCAGCGCGATGATGCCGAAATCCGAGGGCTTCAGCACGCGCGCCAGCACCGCGACGCTGAGGATGCCGAGACCGCGCGAGGCAAAGCGCCAGCCGACCGTCCAGAGCGACCCCCCGGCCGCCCGGGCGACGGTGGATGGCTGCTCGTCGGCCCGCGGCAAGGCCTAGCCGCTGCCGATGAGGATGCCGGTGGCGAACACCAGGGCGCCGCCGAAGCCGACCTGCATCGCCGCCGAGATCGGGGGGGTGTCCATGTATTTCCAGCGTACCCAGGAGATGATGGCGAGTTCAACGACGACGACGCCGATGGCGACCAGGGTCGCGGTCATGAAGCCCGGGATCAGGAACGGCAGCGTGTGGCCGATGCCGCCCGCCGCCGTCATCAGCCCGCAGATCAGCCCGCGCACCCAGGGTGCGCCGCGGCCGGTGAGGCTGCCATTGTCGGAGAGCGCCTCGGCGAAACCCATGGAGATGCCCGCGCCGAGCGTGGCGGCGAGGCCCACCAGGAACGCCTCCCGCGAGGAATGGGTGGCAAAGGCGGCGGCGAACACCGGCGCCAGCGTGGAGACCGAGCCGTCCATCAGCCCCGCGAGCCCGGGC
>JAJYFW010000438.1 GCA_021785335.1 Pseudomonadota bacterium | reverse complement strand
TCGCGCCGCACTCTGCCGCCCGCGTTTCCCCCAGCCGCGATCCTCGGAGCATGACCAGCGTGGAAGACACCGTCGGCGCCTTCGTCCCCGGTCCCCGCGCGGAACGCGCCCCGCTCGGCACCGGGCCGCTCTCCGGCCGCGGCTTCGCGGTGAAGGACCTGTTCGACATCGCCGGGGTGGTCACCACCTACGGCAACCCGGACTGGGCGCGCACCCATCCGCCGGCGGTCGCCACCGCCCCGATCGTGACCGCGCTGTTGCAAGCCGGCGCGCGGATGCTGGGCAAGACCAAGACGATGGAACTCGCCTACGGGCTGACCGGGGAGAACGTCTGGCAGGGCACGCCGCGCAACCCGCGTGCCCCGGACCGCTTCCCCGGCGGATCGAGCTGCGGCTCGGCCGCCGCGGTGGCGGCAGAGCTGGTCGATTTCGCGCTCGGCTCGGACACCGGCGGGTCGGTGCGTATCCCGGCGAGCTACTGCGGGCTGTTCGGGATCCGCCCGAGCTTCGGCGCGATCAGCCTGGCCGGTGCCTGGCCGCTGGCGCCCAGCCTGGATACGCCCGGCTGGTTCGCCCGCTCGGCCGGTCTGCTCGCCGAAGTGGGCGACGTGCTGTTGCCGCGCGGGCCGGAGCATCTCGCCGGCGCGCTGCTGCGGGTGGAAGATGTCTGGATCAACGCCCAGCCGGGCGTGGCGGAGGCACTGCGCCCGAAGCTCGAAGATCTGGAGCGGCGGTGCGGCCGGGCGGTCGGCATCCGCCTGGTGCCCGAGGGGATCGACAGCGTGTTCGATCATTTCCGCGTCGTGCAGGCCGAAGAGGTCTGGGCCGCGCTGGGCGCCTGGGTGGACGCGACGCGTCCGAGCTTCGGTCCCGGCGTCGGCGCGCGCTTCGCCGCCGCACGCGCGCTCGATCCCGACGATGCCGCACGGGGCCGGGCGTTCCGGCGCGTGCTCCAGGCCCGTGTCCGCCCGCTGCTCGCGGGCGGCGCGGTGCTGGTGTATCCGACCAGCCCGTGCCCCGCGCCGCTGCTGACCGCCCCGCTGGCCGAGCAGGAGGTGGTGCGCCAGGCCACCATCGGCGTGACCGCGATCGCCGGGCTGTGCGGCCTGCCGGAAGTCACGCTGCCGGCCGGCAGCGTCCACGGCGCCCCGGTCGGCCTGTCGCTGGTGGCCGGCCCCGGCCAGGACCGCGCCCTGCTGGCGCTGGCCCGCACGGCGGCGGCGGTGCTCGGGCTGGCGGAGTAGGACGGATCGAGGGACTCAACGATGCAGATCAGACAGGCCACCGCAACCGACGTGCCCGAGATCCAGGCGATCTACGCCCATCACGTGCTGACCGGCACCGGCACGTTCGAGGAAACCCCGCCCTCGGTCGAGGACATCGCCGCCCGCTTCGCCCATGTGGTCGGGCGGGGCTGGCACTGGCTGGTGGCGACGGATGCGACCGGGGTGCTGGGCTATGCCTATTACACGCAGTTCCGCGACCGTTCCGCCTATCGCTTCGCGCTGGAGAACAGCATCTACGTGCGCGAGGACGTGCGCGGCCAGGGCGTCGGCAAGGCGCTGGTGGCCGAATTGATCGACGCCGCGACCGCGGCGGGGTTCCGGCAGATGATCGCGGTGATCGGCGATTCGGAGAACGTCGGCTCGATCGGCGTGCATGCCAGCCTGGGGTTCCAGAAGGTCGGCACGCTGCGCGCGGCGGGGATCAAGTTCGGACGCTGGCTGGACGTGGTGTATATGCAGCGCGCGCTGGGCGCGGGCGCGGCCGATCTGCCGGAGCGGGATCCGGCCCCGACACGCGGCGCATAGCCGGGGCGGGCGGGCGGGAGGCCTCAGCCCGTGCGCCGGCGGCGCTCGCTTTCCATGAAGGCCCGCAGGACGGCGTTCATGCGCGTCTGGTAGCCGGCCCCCTCGGCGCGGAACCAGTCGAGCACGTCGGTATCGAACCGGACGGAAACCAGCTGCTTGCGGATCGGCATCGCCGCCTCGGCCCGCAGGTGCCAGTCCTTCGGCACCTGGTTCCAGTCGGGATCGCGCGCGATGGCGGAGTCCAGCTCGGCTTCGCTCATGCGGCGCAGGCGCGCGAGGTCGGTGCGGCTTTTCCCGGCCTTGCCTTGTCGCAGGTCAGTGACCGAAAGCCTGGTCGTGGTGGAGTCGTTCGTCACGGCGCGCCTTTCGCATCGAGATCACGCGGAGGACCGTTCCGCGCAGGGTGAAGATCAGGCAGACATGGACATCGGCGAGCCGGCCGATCGCCATCGCGCGATATTCCTCGCCGCTCGTGCGTGCCGGAAGCAGCAGGCAAGGACCTTCCAGCACGTCCAGAGCATCCGCGAAGTAAAGGCCGTGCTTTGCCAGATTGCCGCGCCGCTTGGCCGCGTCCCATTCGATGTCGGTGCAGTCCATCGTCCCCCGCTCGCCCGGATGATTGCGGCGGTATCCGGCGCAGCAGGAGGTTGACGGAGGGTTTCCAGGACGAGGGTTCGCGGCATGGGGGGGGGGGAGCTTGGGCGTTGGGTCCGCGGGACGGGGAAAGGGGTTATAGCTACTTCGCGTAGCTACAGATGAATCGCAATCCACCGGCGGCGCAAGAGGGGTGCGCGAAAAAACCGCCTGCGCGCCGGCTGGCAGCCCCCGGCGGATCACCCCGCGGCGATCAGCTCCGCCCCGGTCGCCGCCCGCACAGCGGCGAGATCGATCCCCGGCGCCAGTTCGCGCACGCGGAACCCCTCCCCCGCCGGCTCGAACAGGCCGAGGTTGGTGGCCACCAGCTTCACCACGCCGCGCGCGGTGACCGGCAGGGAACACGCCCGCACCAGCCGCGCGCCGCCGTCGCGCGTGGTGTGCTCCATGATGATGAACACCCGTTGCGCGCAGGCGGCGAGGTCCATCGCGCCGCCGATGCCGCCGCCCTTGGCGCCGGCGATCTTCCAGTTGGCGAAATCGCCGTTCGCCGCGACCTCGTAGGCGCCCATCACCGTGACATCGATCCGCCCGCCGCGGATGATGGCGAAACTGTCGGCGTGGTGCACCACCGCCGCGCCGGGCAGCAGGGTCACG
>JAJYFW010000437.1 GCA_021785335.1 Pseudomonadota bacterium | reverse complement strand
GCTGGCGGCGGCGCGCGGCGTGGTGCTCGTCGGCTGCGTGCGCGCCGCCGTGCACCACGCGGAGGTGGTGGCGCGGCGCGTGGGCGAGCCGTTCGGCACGCTGCTGCTGGCGCTGGCGGTGACCTCGATGGAGGTGGCGCTGATCGTTTCGCTCTCGCTCAAGGGCGAGGCGACGCTGGCGCGCGACACCGTCTTCGCCACGATCATGCTGATCCTCAACGGCATGGTCGGGCTGTGCCTGCTGCTCGGCGCCTCGCGCCACCGCGAGCAGCATTTCAGCCTCTACGGCGTGAGCGCGACGCTGGCGGCGATCCCGGCGATCTCGGTCGTCACCCTGGTGCTGCCGAACACGACGACGACCACGCCGGGGCCGTACTACTCGACCGGGCAGCTCGCCTTCGTGGGCCTGGTGTCGCTGATCCTCTACGGTGTGTTCGTGCTGGTGCAGACGGTACGCCACCGTGACTATTTCCTGCCCCAGCTGGAGCCGGGCGCCCCGGAACCGGATCGGCTGGGAAAGGCGGCGACGGGACGCCGCGTCGCGGCCAGCGGCTTGCTGGCGCTGGCGGCACTCGCCGCGGTGATCCTGCTCGCCAAGTCGCTGGGCCCGGCGCTGGAGCGCGGCGTCGCCGCGATCGGCGCGCCCGAGGCGCTGGTCGGCGTGATCGTCGCCGCGATCGTGCTGCTGCCGGAGAGCCTTGCCGCCATCCACGCCGCGCGCGCCGACCGGCTGCAGACCAGCCTCAACCTCGCGCTCGGCTCGGCGATGGCCTCGATCGGGCTCACCATCCCGGCCGTCGCCGCCGTCTCGATCGCGACGCACTGGCAGCTGGCCCTCGGCATCGGCCCCAAGGAAACGGTGCTGCTGGCGCTGTCGCTGCTGACCGCGGCGCTCTCGCTCGGCACCGGGCGCACCACCGTGCTGCAGGGCACGGTGCACCTGGTGATCCTCGGCGTCTTCCTGTTCACCGCGATCGTGCCGTAGGCGGCCGGCCAGGCGCCGCCCTACGGTGCCGCGACCGGCGAGAGCGTGATCGCGCACCTCGCCAGCACCGTCATGTCCACCAGGTTTCGCGCGAAGCCCGTCGCTGTCGGCCGCATCACGATGTCGCGGCCGGACCGCGTGCCGGTGTAATTGAAGTCCGGGCTGAGTCCGTCCTCGAGGATGAGCACGTTCTCGACGGCCACGCCACGGATCTTGAGCGCCTCGGGGTTTCTGGCGGCGAGCGCCTTGTTCACCATGCTTACGCGGAAGCCCTGCTGGGTGATGGTTTCCACCGTGCCGGGCGTCGGCGGCGACCCCTGGGTGAGCTCGTTGATGTTGGTGAGGTAGGCCGGAGCCCTGGCCTCGGCGCAGGCCGCGTTCGCCCGCGCGGCGTAGGTTCCGGCGAACGATTCATAGCCGCGCTTCTCGATCACGGAGGCGCAGATACCCTGCCGCTCGGTGAGCAGTTTCTCGTACCGGTCGACGTTGGATTGATCGATGGTAACATCGTGACCGAAAAAATCAGTGTGTATATTGAAGTTTTTGTGCTTTCTGGCCAAGGGCGTAAAGAAGAGCAGATAGTCGACCACTAGGCAGCTTGCCCCGAGCGCCTCGGGAGGGGCGATCATGTAACGCTCGCGGATGTAGTCCGGCGGCAGTGTCTCCGCTCCCTCCCCCCGCGGGCCCGCCCACGCCGCGCCGCGGGACAGGGCGAGCGCGAGGGCCGCGCCCGAGGAAGCGATGATCGCCCGCCGTGACGCTGATGAGGCGCTGCCTACCTTCAAACGTTCGTTTCCCATCTGCTCCGGTCCCCTCCCTCCACCCTATGGCGCCGTGAGCGGTGACAGCGTGATCACGCATTTCTCTAGCATCTTCCAATCCGGCCGGGCGCCTGACTCACGAACTGGCACCCTCTCTGGCCAGAGCACGATTTTGCGGCCGGACCGCTTGCCGGTATACGCGATCCCCGGTGTGAGGGTGTCCACGAGCGCGAGCCCGTCTTCGACCGCTATGCCAACAAGGTTGAGTGGCCGCGGATTGTCGGTGGGAAGTACCGCGTCCGTCACGGCCACGGTGAAACCCATCTGCTCGATGATTACCTCGGTGCCGGCGACCGGCGGAGCCCCGTGGCGTAGCCGGTTGATGTTCGTGAGGTAGGCCGCTGTCTTGGCGTCGCCGCAGGCCTCGTTGGCGTGCGCGGTGTAGGTTCCGGCGAATGATTCATGACCGCGCTTCTCGATCACGGACAAACAGATATCCCACTCCACGGCAAGCTCCTTCGCGTATTTCCCGGCGTTGGCTTTGTCGATGATGACTTTCGGGCCGAAGTGGGTCGTGGTGATGGTGGAGTTATTCTCCGGAATCATGCGTACCGCCCGGAGCATCAAGGAGGTGGTCAAGCAGGCGGCTGCCAGATGTTCCGGAGGAAAGGCTTCCAGCATTGCGCGAATGAGGATCAGGCTTAAGTGGTCCGGCGGCTGCGGTTCCGATCCCTGCCCGCCCGCTGGCGGCGCCGCACACGAAGAAATGGCGAGGGCGAGGCCGGCGCCCGAGAAAGCGATGACGGCCCGCCGCGACGTCGAGGACATGCTGCGTACCCTCCGCCGTTTATTTTTATCTGCGCCGGTCCCGCTGCGTCCGCCTTGACGCAGGTCAAGCCGCCGCAGGCCGCCACCTTCTCCGGAAACTTGTGCCGGTTTCGGCCCCGCCTCTAGAAGCGGGGGATGCCCGTCCGTATCGCCCCCTCCCTCCTCGCCGCGGATTTCACCCGCCTCGGTGACGAGGTCCGCGCCGTCGCGGCCGCCGGTGCGGACTGGCTGCATCTCGACATCATGGACGGCCACTTCGTCCCCAACATCAGCTTCGGCCCCGCCCTCATCAGGGCGCTGCGCCCGCTGACGCCGATCCCGTTCGACGTCCACCTCATGATCGCCCCGGTGGACCCCTACCTCGAGGCCTTCGCCGCCGCCGGCGCCAACCACATCGCGCTGCATCCGGAGGCGGGGCCGCACCTGCACCGCTCGCTGCAAAGCATCGCGGCGCTAGGCTGCAAGGCCGGCGTGGTGCTCAACCCCGCG
>JAJYFW010000436.1 GCA_021785335.1 Pseudomonadota bacterium | reverse complement strand
GATGATGCAACGCCTGGTGATGCTCTCATCGGGCGTCGCGGATGTCGCGGGCAACCAGCCGCTGGCTCCGGCCGCGACCCTCTCGGGCTACGGCGAACTCGGCCCGCCGCCGCCGCGCGCCGGCGCCATCGTCGCGGCGAGGGTTGCGGCGACGCCGGTCTCACCCGTCCATCCGCCGGGCTTCTACGGACCCGAGTCCGGCCGCCGCGCGCTCAATCTCGGCGCCGCGATCGCCCCGCCCGCCGCCGCCCCCGCGATCGCCGGTGCCAGCGTCGTTCCCCTCGGCCTGCCGCCGCGCTCGCACGCCTTCGGCCCCTGGCTGCTCGCACTTGCCGGCTTGCTGCTCGCGATCGACCTCGTCATCGCGCTCGGCCTGCGCGGCCTGCTGCGTCCCGCCGCGGCGGCGCTCGCCCTCCTGCTGCTGCCACTCCCGGCGCACGCGCAGCCCATGCCGCCCGCGCCAACCCCTCGCGCAACGGCGCCCTCCGCCCCGCTCCGGACGGTCCCGCCGCTACCCACCACCATCCCGCGCGCGGCCCTGCGCACCACACTCGGCTACATCGTGACCGGCGACGCCACGGCGGACCGCATCTCACGAGAGGGCCTCGCCGCCCTCTCCGATTTCGTCACCGCCCACACCGCCGCGACCCTCGGCCCGCCGGAGGCGGTGGTGCCGGGCCGGGACGACCTCTCATTCTACCCGCTGCTCTACTGGCCAATCACCACCACCGAGCCCGACCTCTCCGCCGCCGCCGTCGCCGCCCTCAACGCCTACATGGCCTATGGCGGCATCATCCTCATCGACACGCGCGACGGCGAGCCCGGCTTCGCTCCCGGCGCGGGGCAGGCGCTGCGCCGCCTCACGCGCGGGCTCGCCATCCCGGCGCTCGCGCCGCTCACCACGCAGCACGTGCTCACCCGCACCTTCTACCTCCTGCCGCAATTCCCTGGTCGTTTCCCGAGCGGGACGGTCTGGGTACAGCGCGGCCAGGACCGCGCCAATGACAGCGTCTCGCCGGTGGTGATCGGCGGCGGCGGCTGGGCCGCGGCCTGGGCCACCGACGCCGCCGGCAACTTCCTCTACGCCACCATCCCCGGCGGCAACCGCCAGCGCGTCTATGCCTACCGCTTCGGCGTCAACCTCGTGATGTACGCGCTCACCGGCAACTACAAGGGGGACCAGGTGCAGGTGCCCGCCATCCTCCGCCGGCTCGGCCGATGACCGCACCGCCATCGATCGCCGCGCTGCGCTTCCTGCCGCTGCTGCCGCCCTGGGTGCTGCTTGTGCTCGCCATCGTCGCGGCGCTGGTGGTCGCCCTCTCCTTCTGGCGGCGCGCACGCGGCGCTTGGTGGCGGCTCGCCGCCTTCGCCGCCATCCTGCTGTGGCTCGCGGGCCCGAGCCTGATCTCCGAGACGCGCCACTACCTGCCCGATATCGGGCTGATGCTGGTCGACCACTCCGCGAGCATGCGCGTTGGCAACCGCCTCGCCCTGGCCGACGCCGCGGCGGCCAGGCTCTCGGCCGAGGCGCGCGCCATCCCCAACCTCGAATGGCGCACCGTCACGGTCCCGGAACGGGGCTCGCAGGGCACGCGCCTCGTCGCCGCCATGCACCGCGCGCTGGCCGACATCCCGGCCGACCGGCTCGCCGGCGTCGTCGCCATTACCGACGGCGAGGCGTCCGACGCGGCCGCGAACCTGCACCTGCCGGCACCCTTCCACCTGCTGATCCCCGCGCGCGGCGAACAGACGGACCGGCGCATCCGCGTCGTCTCCGCTCCCACCTACGGCATCGTCGGTAAGACCGCGCGCATCGACGTCGCGATCGAGGACCTGGGCCTGCCCGATCGCGGCACCGCGGTCGGGCGCGTCGTGCCGCTCACCATCCGTCGCGACGGCCAGCCGCCCATCGTGCAGTCCGTTGCCGTCGGCCCGACCCACGAGATCGACCTGCCGATCACGGCCGAGGGCCCGACCGTCGTTGAGCTGTCCGTACCCAGGCTGCCGGGCGAGGCGAGCATCATCAACAACCGCACCGTGCTCACCATCAACGGTGTGCGCGACCGGCTCCGCGTGCTGCTCGTCTCGGGCAAGCCGCATCCCGGGGAGCGCACCTGGCGGCGCCTGCTCAAGGCCGACCCCTCGGTCGACCTCGTGCATTTCACCATCCTGCGCCCGCCCTCGAAGCAGGACAACACGCCGCTGAACGAGCTCTCGCTGATCTCGTTCCCGGTCTACGAGCTGTTCCAGGTCAAGATCCGCGACTTCGACCTCATCATCCTCGACCGCTACAAGAACCGCGGCCTGCTGCCCCGGCAGTACATCCAGAACATCGTGGACTACGTGCGCGCGGGCGGCGCGCTCCTGGTCTCCGTCGGGCCTGAATTCGCGGGCAGCGACAGCCTCGCCAACACGCCGCTCGCGGAATTGCTGCCGGCGCTGCCCGCCGCCTTCGGGCGCTCGGGCGTGATCGACGCGCCGTTCCGCCCCTATGTCACGGCGCTCGGCCAGCGCGACCCCATCACCGCGAGCCTGCCGGGCTGGAACCACGGCCATCCCGCCTGGGGCCCCTGGTACCAGCGCCTCGCGACACTGGCGAACCCCGGCGTGCCGGGCCATGTCCTGATGCGCGCGGGGCAGGGGGGCGGGCCGCTGCTCATCACCAGCCATGTCGGCCGTGGCCGGGTCGCGATGCTGCTCTCGGACCAGATCTGGCTATGGTCGCGCGGGCACTTGGGCGGCGGGCCGCAGGCGGAACTGTTGCGCCGCATCGCGCACTGGTCGATGGGCGAGCCGGCGCTGGCGGGCAACCGGCTCACCGCCAATGTCGCGCACGGCGTGCTCACCGTCACCCGCAACAGCCTCGCCGCCACGCCGCCGCCGCCGGCTACCGTCACCGGGCCGGACGGCGTGGCACGCACGCTGAAGCTGACGCCGGTCCGCCCCGGCGTCGCCCGCGCGAGCCTGCCGGCGCCGCAGGTCGGCGTCTGGCGCGTGGACGAGGGCGGGCTCGCCGCCTTCGCCGCCGCCGGCCCCGCGGACCCGCCGGAGTTCGCGGATCTGCGCGCGACC
>JAJYFW010000435.1 GCA_021785335.1 Pseudomonadota bacterium | reverse complement strand
CTGGCACAGCGTGCCCGGCCCGCCGCTGCCGTTGAAGGCCGCCGCGACCTGCGCCTTCGCGCCGCCGCCGCGCAGCGCGTCGGCACTCTGCGCGAGTGCCGGCAGCCAGCGCGAGACCGGCGCCGGCGCCTGGCTCGCCGCCGCGATCAGGAGCTGGCCGGGATCGCCGCCGGAAGCGAGCGTCGGCGCCGGCGCGCTGCCCGGTGCCGCCGCCGCGATCTGGCTCAGTTGTTGTTGCAGATCGTTGATGAGCTTGATGTCGGTGTCGATCGGCGCGCCGGGGCCCGTGCCGACGAAATCGATCAGCGCCTTGAAGTGGTTGTCCACCGCCTGGCCGGGCGGCGGGGGCGGCGGGCCGCCCTGGTTGCCGAGCAGCCCCTTGAGCTGCGCCGCGGTCCCGCCCAGCTTCGCCGGCGGCGCCGGGGCCTTGCCCGCGGCCTGCGCGCCCGCCGGCGGCTTCGGCGGCACTGACAGTGCCACCTGATGCGCCGCGGAAGCCAGCAGGCTGCGCATCGGCGACTGCGGCGAGCCGAGTACGTAAAGCTCGCGCACCGCCTCGCCGAGGCCGGTCAGCGGCGCGATGTTCAGGTCCGCCAGCATCCCGTCCCAGGCCTTGATGTAGCCCGCCGTGTAGAGCGCGATCACGTCGTGCTCGAGGTTGACCATCTGCGGGCCGGTCGGGTTGATCTGCGCGTTGGTGCCCAGCACCCAGCTCTCGCTCGCCACCTGCTTCACCGCCGTCGGCAGCGAGGGCAGCACCACCCTGTAGAAACCGGCGCGGGTGTAGAGGCCGGGGATGCCGTCGGTCAGCGGCTTGCCCGAGGCGCGCACGAAGAGCGGTGCGCCGGAGGCGCCGAGCGCCTCGCCCGGCGTCCACGGCGGCACGTTCGCCGCCAGCGGCCGCAGCCGCGAATAGACGCGCTCGGCCAGGCTCACGCGGCTGAACGTGGCGCGCGCGTCCGCGATCAGCCTGCCGTCCAACGGCACGGAGGGCAGCGGGTTGGCGAGCAGCGCCGCGAGATGCTTCCCAAGGTCGGTCCGCAGCGCCTGGTTGCCGACGCCGGGATAGAGGTTGCTCCAGTCGAGCTTCATCCACTCGCTCACCAGCGCGGGGTCGAGCGGGCCCTGGTTGCCGAGCATGAGGTAGACGCGGGTCGCCTCGTAGGCGAACTCCGGCTTGTCGAGGTTGCCGCGGATCTGGCCCTCCAGCCGCCAGATCAGCCGCGGCAGCAGCACGCGCTCCAATGCCTGGCGATAGAGCTCGCGCGAGGCGGCGCCGATCTTGGCGCGCTGCGACAGGCCAATCCCGGCGCCGCGCGCGGGATGGTCATAGCCGTCCGGCAGCGCGCGCGCCTGGTCGAGCAGCGGCGCGATGGCGGCGAGATTGGCATCGTTGACGGGATCGAGCGGTAGCTTGGCGGCGGTGGCGCGATACGCAGCGAGCGCCGCCTGCGCCTGCGCGATCTGCGCGTTGCCCGACGCGTCCTGCATCCACAACGCCGCCGCGGCGCCGAGCGTGACGATCCCGACGGCGGCGAAGGCCACGCCGCGGATCAGCGCCTGCCGCCGCGCCGCGCCGGGGCGCGCCGAGACCAGCATCGCCTCCCCGAACACCACCTCGCGCAGCAGCCGGCCGAGGAAATAGCTGCGGCCCTGTTCCGGGCGCAGGCTCGGCGCGCGGCGCTGGTCGACGCCGAACGCGCGCGACAGCGCGCCGGTCAGGCGGTCGATCGGCGTGCCCTCCTGCGTGCCGGAGGTGAGGTAGACGCCGCGCAGGAACGGCGCCGGA
The DNA here is from genome assembly GCA_021785335.1 of Pseudomonadota bacterium. Next base: position 1,301 of record JAJYFW010000435.1, on the reverse strand, counting down.
TCGAGCTTGGAGCCGCCGAACGCCTCGGTGAGGAAGCTGGTGATCGGCGCCTCGAGCGAGGCGACCTGCGCCGGGAAGCCGGCGATGAGCGCGCGCCGGTCGGGGCTGCGCTCGGCCTGCAGGCGGTCGAAAAGCCGCTCGCCGAGGCGCTTGACCAGCGCCTGGAACTCGGCCGCGAAGCCCGGCACTGGGCCGGCCTCGCCCCCTCCTGTGGTGCCGCCGGCGATCGGGAACGTCGCGCCCCAGACCTGGTCGCGCCGCTCGCGGTCGAGGTCGTCGAAATACTCGGTGAAGCCGGCAAGCAGGTCTGCCTTGGTGAACAGCGCGTAGACCGGGAGCCGTACACCCAGCCGGTCGGTCAGTTCCTTGATCCGCCGGCGGATGGCGCGGGCATGGGCGCTGCGCTCCGCCGCCGGCGCGGTTGCGATGTCGGCGATCGAGATCGCCACCAGCACGCCGTTGAGCGGCTGGCGCGAGCGGGTGCGACGCAGCAGGTCGAGGAAGCCTTCCCACCCCGCGCGATCCACCGCGGCGTCGGAATCCTGCGTGGTGTAGCGCCCGGCGGTGTCGATCAGCACCGCGTTCTCGGTGAACCACCAGTCGCACATCCGCGTGCCGCCGATGCCCGCGACCGCCCCCTGGCCCATTTCGGCGGCGAGCGGGAATTGCAGCCCGGCGTTGAGCAGCGCTGTGGTCTTGCCCGCGCCGGGCGGGCCGATGATGACGTACCAGGGCTGCTCGTAGAGATAGCCGCGCGTGCCGCGCGCGCGCCGCAGCAGCCCGAGCGCCGTGGTGAGCTTCTCGCGCAGCGCCGCCACTTCCTCGGCGGATGCGTCCGGCCCCTCCTGCGCGGTCGCGGTGGCGCCGGCGACGATCGCGGCATCGGCGTTGCGCCTGCGCCGCGAGATCCAGAAATTCACCCCGAACCATACCAGCGCGATCACGACGATGATCGCCAGCCGCACCACCCAGCTCGCGAGCGGCGCCAGCAGCGGCCCGAACAGCCACACCAGCACCGCCAGGATCGCGGCGCCGAGCCCGGTGAGGAACCAGCGCGAGAGCAGCCAGCCCAGGATTGTCTTCATCGTTGCGTCCTCAACCCTGCCTGCTCACCCTTGCCGCCGCAGCACCACCTCGATGCGCCGGTTCTGCTCGCGCCCCGCGGGGGTGGCATTGCTGGCGATCGGGTTGGCGTCGGCACGGCCCACGGCCTGGATGCGGGCCGGCTCGGCGAAGGTCTTCAGGATGATCGCCCGCGCCGCCTCCGCGCGCTTCGCGGACAGCACGAAGTTGGAGGGGAA
>JAJYFW010000434.1 GCA_021785335.1 Pseudomonadota bacterium | reverse complement strand
CGCAGCGGCGGAGACATCACGATCATGTCGCCATAGGCAGGCAGACCGAGCTCGGAAGGGTGGTCGCGCGCCAGCAGCGCCACCAGCACGAAGGCCAGCGAGCACAGCGCGATCGGCGGCACCACCGACAGCCGCCAGCCGATATGTTCGGCGATCCAGGCGGAGATGGGAATGAACGCGAGCACGCCGCTCGCGGCGGCGGTCGCCATGATACCGATCGCAAGGCCGCGCCGGCGGCCGAACCAATTGCCGGCGACCGTGGCGCCGAGCACGATCGCCGTCATGCCGGTCCCGAAGCCGACGAAAACACCCCAGAAGACATAGAGCTGCCACAGCCCGATCATGTGCGTGATCAGCAGCAGGCCCGCCGTGATGCAGCCCAGCGCGGCGCAGATGGCGCGGCGCAGGCCGTAGCGCATCATCAGCGCCGCGGCGAAGGGTCCGGTCAGCCCGTAGAGCACCAGCCGCAGCGCCATGGCGCCGGACACCGCGCCGGAGGTCCAGCCGAACTGGCCCTCCAGCGGACGCATCAGCACGCCCGCCATGCCCATCGCCGCCGAGGTGGCGAGCATGGTCAGGAAGGTAAGGACCAGCATGACCCAGGCGTAATGGATACCGAGCCGGCCCAGGCGCCCGCTGAGGCGCTCGGCTAAGGAATCACCGGCTGGGATACCAAGCTGGTACGGTCCGAATTGCCCACCGTCGGCCAACTCAACCTCCTCTGCCGGCGCCTTTTCGCCCGGATGCCCTTGCATAGCCCGCACCCGTTCATCAGCCATCAGCCAACCGTGAAACCAACGTGATAAACCCGTCTGCGGTCGCAATGCGTTATCTTTCAACGGCTTGGCCATCATGCTCGCCACCAGGCGCCAAGCCGCCCCTACCCGCCCCGGACGCCGACGGCTTCATCGGTCGCGCCCCTGCGTCTATACGGGCCCGCCATGCCCGCTCCCCCTAACCGCGATACGACGCTGCTCACCGGCGCCACCGGCTTCGTCGGCTCAGCCGTCGCGCGCAACCTCGCCGCGCGGGGCCACCGGTTGCGCCTGCTGGTCCGGGCGGGCTCGGACCGGCGCAACCTCACGGGTGTCGAGGCCGAGCTGGCGGAGGGCGACCTGCGCGAGCCCAGAAGCCTCGCCGCCGCCGCCGCCGGCTGCCGCTACGTGGTGCATGTCGCAGCCGACTACCGCATCTGGGTGCCAGACCCCGGCGCCATGATCGCCGCCAATGTCGCGGGCACCACGGCGCTGATGGAGGCGGCCCTTGCCGCCGGTGTCGAGCGCGTCGTCCATTGCAGCTCCGTCGCCGCCCTCGGCCTCGACCCGAACGGCGGCGAGGCCGACGAAGACACGCGCGTCACCGTGGAGGCGATCGCCGGCGTCTACAAGCGCTCGAAGTACCAGGCCGAGCAGGCGGTGCTGCGCCTGGTGCGCGAGCGCGGCCTGCCGGCCGTGATCGTGAACCCGGCGGGCCCGGTCGGCCCGCGCGACATCAAGCCGACGCCGACGGGCCGCATGATCGCCGACGCCGCCGCCGGACGCATCCCGGCCTATGTCGATACCGGCCTGAACATCGTGCATGTGGACGACGTGGCGGAGGGGCACGCGCTGGCGCTCGAGCGCGGTCGCATCGGCGAGCGCTATATCCTGGGCTCGGAAAACCTGCTCCTGCGCGACCTGCTGTCCATCGTCGCCGAGGAGGCGGGACGCAGGCCGCCGCGCATCGCGCTGCCGGTGGCGCCGCTCTGGCCGGTCGCCATCGCCAGCGAATTCCTCGCCCGTTTCGGTGCCGAACCGATGGTCACGCGCGACCACCTGCGCATGGCGCGCAAGAAGATGTTCTTTTCTTCCGCCAAGGCGATGCGCGAGCTGGGTTATACGCCGCGGCCGGCGCGCCTCGCGGTGCGCGACGCGATCGCCTGGTTCCGCGCGGCGGGCATGGTGCCGGCATGACCCTCCTTGCGGTCCTCGCGCTGTTCGCGTGGCTGTATCTGGCGCTGCTGCACGGCGGCTGGTGGCACACGGAGCCGGTGCTGCGCCAGGCCCTGCCTGCGGAGATGGCCCCGCCGCTCGTTGCCATCGTCCCCGCGCGCGACGAGGCACCGACCATCGCCGCCGCGATCGGCTCGCTGCTGGCTCAGGAATATCCCGCGAGGTTGCGCGTGTTGCTGGTGGACGATGAGAGCAGCGACGGGACCGCCGCGATCGCCCGCGCCCTGCCGGGCAGCGAGCGCCTCACGGTGCTGCACGGTACGCCGCGCCCGCCGGGCTGGGTGGGCAAGCTCTGGGCGGTGCAACAGGGCGTGGCCGCCAGCGACGACGCGCTGATCCTGCTCACCGATGCCGACATCGTGCACGATCCCGCCCATGCCGCCTCGCTGCTCGCGGCGCTGCAGGCGGGCGGGCTCGGCATGGTCAGCGCCATGGTGACCCTGCGCTGCGAGAGCGCCGCGGAGCGTGCGCTCATCCCGGCCTTCGTCCATTTCTTCCAGATGTTGTATCCGTTCCGCTTGGTCAACGATGTCCGCCGCCGCACGGCCGCCGCCGCCGGCGGCACGGTGCTGATCCGCCGCGACGCGCTGGAGGCGGCGGGCGGCATCGAGGCGATCCGCGGTGCCCTGATCGACGACGTCTCGCTCGCCCGCGCGGTCAAGCCGCACGCGCCGATCGCCCTGCTGCACACGACGCTCGCGCGATCCATCCGCCCCTACCCTTCCTGGCGCGATATTGGCCGCATGATCGCGCGCTCAGCCTATGTGCAGCTCGGCAACTCGCCATTGCTTCTCGCGGGCATGCTGCTGGGGCTGGGGCTGGTGTTCCTCGCACCGCCGGCGCTCGCCCTGTTCGCGGGCGGTACGGCGCGGCTGATGGGGCTCGCCGCCTGGGCGCTGATGGCCGCGACCTACCTGCCGAGCCTGCGCCGCTACCACCGCGCCTGGATCTGGGCGCCGTTGCTGCCGCTGGTCGCGGTCTTCTACATGGGCGCGACCGTCGCCGCCGCCGTTGCCCACCACCGCGGCCGGGGCGTGCAGTGGAAGTCCCGCGCCTACCCGAACGCCACCAGGGGAGGCGCCGCATGAGCGCCGCCGCGT
>JAJYFW010000433.1 GCA_021785335.1 Pseudomonadota bacterium | reverse complement strand
CAGAGCCAGCGGCCGATGCCGCCGCCGCGGCCGCCGCTGCTGCCGCCGCCCCCGCCGCCGCGGGGCGGGCGGTTGTTGCCGAAAAAACGCCGGATGGAGGCAATCAGCGCGTCGAGATCCGCCCCCGGGCCAGGGCCCTGTCCCCATGGGCTGTTGGGGCCGTTGGGGCCTCCCGGCCGCTGTGGGCCGCCGCCGGAACCGCCGCCCGAACCGCCGCCCGAACCGCCGCCGGGCCGCGGACCCCAGGGATTGCCGTTCGGAGAGCCGGAGCCCAGCGGCTCCGGTCGGGACTGCGGTCCGCCGCTCGAATCGTCCAACGCCATGTCCGCTTGTGCCCCCATCTAGGCTGTTCGCCCGAAACCCTTCGCCGTCCCACCCGCGAGCCCGGAGCCCATTGGCAGGGGCGGAGCGGTGAGCCATAACGCGCGCCCTCGCGAGACGCCATCCACCGCCGCACCCGCGCGGCGATATGACCGGCACCCACCACCATTGCAAGCACGGGGTTTCCAAGCATGGCTCATCCCACCGAACAGGCTTTGCGTGCCGCGCTGGCGCGCCTCAAGGATCCCGTCACCGGGCAGGACCTCATCAGCGCCGGGCGGCTCGACTCGCTCGATATCCGCGGCGGCCTGGTGCAGGCGGCGCTGCGCACGACGCGCGAGGAAGCGCCCCGGATGGAGGCGCTGCGGCACGAGGCGCAGGCGGTGCTGGCGCGCGAGCCGGGGGTCACCAACGCGACCGTGGTGCTGACGGCGCATTCCGCCTCCGCCGCCCCGCAACACACGGCGCATCAGGCCGGGCACGGTGCACAGGCCGGGGGCCACGGCGCGCAGCGCGCGACGCTGCTGGGCGAGACGCGCGCCATCGTGGCCGTCGCGTCCGGCAAGGGCGGCGTCGGCAAATCCACCGTGGCGGTGAACCTCGCGGTCTCGCTGGCACGGCGCGGGCTGGACGTGGGGCTGCTCGACGCCGACATCTACGGGCCCAGCCTGCCGCGAATGCTGGGCATAACCGGCAAGCCGGAGATGGCGGGCGACAAGCTGCTGCCGATCGAGGTGTGGGGGCTCAAGGCGATGTCGATCGGGCTGCTGGTCGACGAGGAGACGCCGATGATCTGGCGCGGCCCGATGGTGATGGGGGCGCTGGAGCAGCTGATGGGCCAGGTGGCGTGGGGGCCGCTTGACGTGATGATCGTGGACATGCCGCCGGGCACCGGCGACGCGCAGCTGACCATGGCGCAGCGGGTGAAGCTCGCCGGCGCGGTGATCGTCTCGACGCCGCAGGACGTGGCGCTGCTCGATGCGCGGCGCGGGGTGCGGATGTTCGAGCGCACCAAGGTGCCGGTGCTCGGGATCATCGAGAACATGAGCTATTTCTGCTGTCCGAATTGCGGCCACCGCACCGAGATCTTCGGCCATGGTGGGGCAAAGGCGGAAGCGGCGCGGCTGGGCGTGGAGTTCCTGGGCGAGGTGCCGCTGCTGGCCGAGGTGCGCACGCTGTCCGACGCCGGGACGCCGGTCGCCGCGCACGCGCCGGAGAGCGAGGCGGCCCACGCCTATGCGGCGATCGCCGAGAAGCTGCTGCAGCATCTGGGCGGCGCGCCGGCGGGCCCGAGGATCGTTATCGAGTAGGCTTTGCCGGCCAGCCGGCGAGCAGCGCGTCGGTCTCGGGCGCGCGCGGGATACTCTGCTGCGACCCCTCGCGGGTGCAGCAGAAAGCCGCCGCGGCGTTGGCGCGCGCCGCGGCCTCGCGCAGGGTAAGGCCGCGGTCCAGCGCGGCGGCGAGCACGCCGGTGAAGGTGTCGCCGGCCCCCGTGGTGTCGCGCACCGTGACCCGGTGCGCCGGGAGCGTGAAACTCTCGCCGGCGGCAGCGATTTCGACGCCTGCCTCGCCGCGGGTGATGATGGCGGCAAAGCCGTGGCGGGCGGCGAGTTCGGCGGCGGAGGCGGCGCCGAGTTCCGCGGCCTCGACCTCGTTGGCGACCAGCACATCGAGCGCGGCGAGGGCTTCCTCGGGAAACGGGCCGGCGGGGGCGGTGTTGAGCACGACGCGGCAGCCGCGCCGTTTCGCGCGCAGCGCGAGGAGCGCGGATTCGACCGGGGCGACCTCGCGCTGCAGCAGCAGCGTGGTTTGCGGCGTGAGCAGCGCGTCCTCCACCTGGGCGGCGGTGGTTTGCGTGTTGGCGCCGCTGGCGACGAGGATGAGGTTGCGCCCGTCCGGGTCGACGGCGATGACGGCGATGCCGGTGGGCGATCCGGTTTCGGCGACGCGAGAGAGATCGACGCCGGCCTCGCGCAGCAGGGCGAGCGCCTGGGGGGCGAAGGCATCGCGGCCGACCGAGCCGGCGAGCACGACGCTGGCGCCGTCCCGCGCGGCGGCGACGGCCTGGTTGGCTCCCTTGCCGCCGGGCTGGGCGGTGAAGCCGGGCCCGAGCACTGTCTCGCCGGGCGCGGGGAGCGCGGGGACGGGCAGAACCAGGTCGAGGTTGATCGAGCCCAGGACGAGGATCATCGCCGGCCCCTACAGCGGGCGTTCCAGCACCGTCATCATCTCCTCCCATTCGCGGCGGGAGAGGCCGGAGCCCTTCTGCGCCACCTGCTCGCCGGCGAGCATGCGGCGCAGGGCCGCGAGCATCGGGCCGGAGAAGGTGAAGGCGCCGAGCCGGTAGTCGCGAAAGGCAGCGGCGGTCAGCGGCACCCAGGCGTCGAGACAGGTCACCATCGCCTCGGCATAGGCGCGGATCTCGTACTGGGCGTGCGCGTCGGCGCGCAGCGAGAGGAAATGCATGAGATTGTGCAGATCCGTCTTCCAGTACCATTGCGTGTACGTATTGAGCGTGAGGTTCATGCGCGCGAGTTCACGCGCGAGGCCCGCGCGGGCGGGATCGACCGGGGCGCCCTGCTCGTCCTCGTTCAGCATCCGGGCGTAATGGTCGTAGTTGCGCGTGGCGTCCTCGCGCAGGACGCGCAGCACCTCCTCCGCCTCCGCGCCCTCGAGCAGTGCGCCGCGGCCCTGGCGGTTCGCCTGGGACTGGGCGGCGAGATGCTCCGGCGCGGGGATGTAGAACTCCCGGTCGAGGATGGAGTAGCGGGCC
>JAJYFW010000432.1 GCA_021785335.1 Pseudomonadota bacterium | reverse complement strand
TGGTTCAGGGGCGCGCGGTTGGTCGCGGCGCCCGGGACCGATGCGCGCTCACGGTGCGACCGTGTTCGTGAGCGTGCCAAGCCTGTCGATCGTGATCTTCATGATGTCGCCAGGCTTGAGGAAGCGCGGCGGCGAGAAGCCGATGCCCACGCCCGCGGGCGTGCCGGTGGCGATGACGTCGCCGGGCTCCAGCGTCATGCCGCGCGAGATGGCCTCGATGATGGTGGGGATGTCGAAGATCAGGTCTCGCGTGTTGGCGTTCTGGCGCAGTTCGCCGTTGATCCAGCAGCGGACCGCGAGGTTCGTGGGGTCGCCGACCTCCGCCGCGGTGACGATCGCGGGGCCCATCGGGCAGAAGCTGTCCATCGACTTGCCCAGGAACCATTGGCGGTGGCGCTGCTGCAGGTCGCGGGCGGTGACGTCGTTGACGATGGTGTAGCCCCAGACGTGGTCGAGCGCCGCGGCGCGCGTGATGCCGCGGCCGGGCTTGCCGATGACGACGGCAAGCTCTGCCTCGTAGTCGAGTTGCTGCGTGAGGGCGGCGAAGCTGTGAACGGGATCGCCGTCGGCGACGACGGTTGACGGAGCCTTGGTGAAGACCACAGGGGCCTCCGGCGCCACCTCGCCCTTCTTCGCCGAGGTGTCGAAGCCAGATTGGGCGAATTCCCGCGCGTGCTCGTGATAGTTCTTGCCGACGCAGAAGATGTTGCGGCGCGGGCGGGGAATGGGCGCGAGAAGGCGGTGGCCGGCGAGCGGGGTCCACGAGGAGACCTGCGGCAGGTCGCGCTCCGGGTGCGCGGCGCGGACGATGAGGTCGGGCATGTCGCCGCGGAAATCGGGCAGCAGTCGCTCGATGGGGCAGAACCCCGTATCGTCCGGTGAAACGACAACCGGGACCGCACGCCCCGAGATATGCAGCGTCGCGAATTTCATCCGATTCCTGGCGGGTTTTCCTTGCCACGCCAGTATGGGCGAACGGGTTCGCGGGTCAAGCGATCCGCCTGGATCGCATCAGGACGGTGGCAGGTCGAGGTGGAGAAATTGGTTGAAGGCACTCGCCTTGTAGTCGCCGAAAGCCTCGCCGTTGACGAAGCCGAAGCGCCGGTAGAGGGCGAGCGCCGGCTCGAAAGCGTCGCCGGAGCCGGTCTCGAGGCTTACGCGGCGGTAGGAGCGCGCGGCTGCTTCATCAAGCATGTGACGCAGGAGGGCGGCGGCGACGCCCCTGCGCAAATGTTGCGGAAACGTACGCATCGACTTGATCTCGCCTTGGGTGGGCGAAAGTTCGCGCAGGGCACCGCAGCCGAGCAGCGTCTCGCCGTCCCAGGCCGTGTATAAGCTGATGTCCGAGCGCCTGAGGCCCGAAAGGTCGAGCGCGAAGACGTGGCCAGAGGGCGAGTTGGCGTGCATGCCGGCGAGGTGCAGCCGCAGCAGCTCGATGACCTGGGGATGGTCGAAGTCGCCGGGCACGATCTTCATGATGGTCTCCTGATGACGACGAGATAGGCCGCCGTCCTGCGGCCGGGGTTGTGGAAGCGCGACGCGCCGGCGAGGCGGTAGCGCAGGCAGTCGAGGGGGCGCAGGCGGTGGGCCTGGCCCTCGATCGTGACCTCCAGCAGGCCCTCCAGCACGACGACGTGGTGTTCGAGGCCGCCGATGGGCGGATGCTCGTAGGCGATTGCCGCACCGGTGGGGAGTTCGCCGCGCACGATTTCCACCGCGTAGCCAGGCGCGGGCGGCGAGAGCGAGGTGCGGCGGAAGCCGGTCCCGGGGTCGGTCCAGGTCGCAGCGGCATCGGCGGTGACGAGGGAGGGCGCCTCGGCCTCCGCGTCCAGCAGGAGTTGCGACATGGTGAGGCCGAAGACCGGACAGAGCCGTCCGAGCACGTGTGCGGTGGGGCTCGTCTCCGCCCGTTCGATGCGCGAGATGGTGGCGCGGCTGACGCCGGAGCGGGCGGCAAGTTCCTCGAGCGTCAGGCCGCGCTGCCGGCGCGCGGCCTCCAGGCGCTGCGCGAGACGCCGGTCGAGTTGGAGGGCGGTTTCCGGCTCTCTCATCTGGGAGATTGATTCCCTGATATGAGAATAACGTCAAGCCACGACGCCTTGTGGCCGAAGCCACGGCCCCGGGCGGGCCATGGGCGGACGTTGAACGCTTGCGCGCGCCGTGCGATGCCGGGCGGCGAGGAGGCAAGCCATGGTTGAGAATGTCGCGCCGGCGGATGTTTGGGACGCGCTGCTCTCCGATCCCGCCGCGGTGATGGTCGATGTGCGCACCGAGGCGGAGTGGAGCTTTGTCGGCGTGCCGGACCTCTCGCAGGCGGGCAAGCGGGCCCTGCTTATCCCCTGGCAGGTATTTCCGACCATGGCGGTCAACTCGGATTTCGTCGAGCAGATGGCGGATGCCGGCGTCACGCCGGCGGACCGCGTCTACTACCTCTGCCGCAGCGGCGTGCGCAGCCTGGCCGCCGCGCGCGCGGCGATCGCCAGCGGTTTCGTCCACGGCTTCAACGTCGCCGACGGGTTCGAGGGGCCGGTGGACGCCAGGGGACATCGCGGCCAGCTTGCGGGATGGAAGGCCGCGGGGCTGCCCTGGCGGCAGCGCTAGAGGCACACTCCTCGCGGATTGCCCGCGAGGTGGCGCCGGGCCGCCGCGCTGCCTTGCCGGGCCGGCGCGCGGTGGGTAAGACCGCGGGGCCGGCCGGCGTCGCGCGGCCGACACGAAGCCGTCACTTTCCGAGCGGGCAGCGACGTGGGATCAGGGCGGCTCCCCCCAGGCGATTTGAAATCGGGGGATTTGAAACCGGGAGAGGAAGATGCGTTCGCTGACCACTCTGCTGCTGTTGCTGGCGGTTCCCCTTGCGTCCGCGCGGGCGGGCGAGCTGACGCTGTACACGTCGCAGCCCAACCGGATCGCGGCCGAGACCGTGGCGGCGTTCGAGAAGGCGGACCCGGGGGTGCACGTCTCCGTGTTCCGCTCCGGCACGACCCAGGTGATGAACAAGCTCAACGCCGAGTTCATGGCGGGAGCGCCGAGGGCAGATGTGCTGCTGATCGCGGACGCGATGAGCATGCAGGCGCTGAAGCAGCAGGGACGGTTGC
>JAJYFW010000013.1 GCA_021785335.1 Pseudomonadota bacterium | reverse complement strand
GCGGCTGCAGGAGGACGGGCCGGGCAAGAAGGCGATCGACGCCGCGGTCTATGGCTGCGTCAAGGCGGTTGGCGGCTCGGTCTCGGCCGAGCACGGGATCGGCATCCTGAAGAAGCCATATCTCGGCTACACACGCTCGCCCGCGGAGATGGAGGCGATGCGCCGGCTCAAGGTGGCGTTCGACCCCAAGGGCATTCTCAATCCCGGCAAGGTCTTCTGAGCGGCGAGCCCCAGCCGGGACCAGCGTCGCCAGCCTGAGTTCGCGGCAGGGTTCGCCGCGAGCGGGCCACGTGGAGAAGTGGCGGCTAAAGCCCGAAGTTAAATCGTACCATCAGGATGTTGTCGTCGTAGTTGCCGCCACGCGCGGTTTTCGAAACGTGATCGAAACTACCGACGATGTGGAGGTGGCGGTTGGTCAGCCAGGTCACCGAGGCGCCGCCGCCGGCGAAGACGGCGGTGCCGCCGCCGTGATGGTAGGCGAGATTGTCGTAGGTCGCGTTGGCGCCGAGCAGCACATCGCGCCGCAGTTCGTGATCGACGGAAAGGCGAGCGCTGGTCAGGGTGTAACTGACGAAGCCTTCCTCCGCGGCGTCCTCGATGCGGCGGTCGAGCGTGCCGGTGAAGGTGGTCAGGCCCGTGGGCTGCCAGACGATCCTGACCTCGGCTACGGGTGCGACGTCGCTGCCGTAGGCGGAGCTAGCGTAACTGCGGGCCTGCACGCCGGCGAGCGCGCTGATGTTCCAGACCGCGGAGGTGGCCAGGTTGAAGCCGGCCAGCACCGTCACGCCGTGGCTGTCGGTGCTGGGCACGCCGGCGGGAGCCGCGGTATGGCGGATCTCCGTCTCGCGCAGCGCGAGCACCACGCTGCGCAGGGGGGCCACCTCGTAGCGCAGGGTGAGCGAGGACTGGAATTCGACACGGTCGCGCAGCGCCTGGGACGCAGGCACGCCGGCGATGCTCACGTTCTGGAAACGGTAGTCGCTGATGGTGAAGGCTGGGATGAATGTGAAGCGGCCGGAATGGAGAGTGGCGTCGGTGCGCACCGAATCCACGGTGAAGGCGCCGGGTGCGTCGAGCTGCGGCGAGTCGAGGGTGCGGGCGGTCTGGTTGAGAGATAGGTGCGAGTAGCCCGCAGTGATGCGGTCGCGCCCGATATCGAGGGCGCCGCCGATGGCCGCGGTCCAGTCCGTGTAGTCCTGTCGCGTCTGGGCCGGGTAGCGGTAATCGTTCACGGAGAAATAGGCGCCCAGCGCGTTGCGCGACCACAGGGAGTTCAGGGCAACGGAGGCAGTGGTGTTGAAGAGGGCGGAACCCTTGCCGGGCGTGGCGCCCGTGGTGTTGTTGTCGTAGCCGACCCCCTCGCCAAGGCGCGGCTGGATCAGGAAGCCGCCTGCCCGCATGCCCTGGTAGTCGGTTTCCGGGCGGGCACGGGTCTGGACGGTGACGCCGATGTTGTCGCCCGGGCCGAAGAGGCCTTGGGGGAACAACTCGCTGATGTACTGGGCGCGGGCACCGGTGAGGAGGAAACCGAGGGCTGCGACGCCGCCGGAGCCCAAAAGGGCAGCCCGCAGTCTGCGTCGCGAATTGCGACGAGAATTTCGGAAAATCCGCCGCCGCCTCACGCGCAGCCCCCACGCCCAATGCGAACCCAAGGGAAAATGCGATGATTCCCCGAATCGGCGAATCGCTGTTTAGTGGAACGCCGGTTGCTGCGCTCCATGGAACGCCGGGTGCCGACCAAGGAGATTTGGCCAGTCCCCGAGCGCGGCCCATGGGGGAGACGCGGTGACCGGCGGTAGCGAGGGGGTGAAGAAGTTGCCAGCGTTGCGTCCGCCGTCGTGCCCCTTGCATGGCCACCCGGAACCCGGCCCGTGCGGGGCTTCCGCATGGCCGCGGCGCGGATTGCCTGAAGGTCGCGGCGGAGCCCGGTTCGGCTAATGTCGGTTACCCATCCCGGCGAACTGCCGGTCCCCGAAAGCACCAGGCCGCTGCGCGCGATCGATTCCGTTTCGCCGTGGATGGTGTTCGACGTGCTGCGGCGGCGGAAGATCACCTTCGCCGTCGTCGCCTCGCTGGTGCTGGCGGCGGGTATCATGTTCATCATGCGCATCGTGCCGCAGTACGAGACGCGCGCGCTGGTGCTGGTCGATACCCGCAAGAACACGCTCTCCGATCTGCAGGCGATCTCGGCCGGCGCGCTGCAGTCCGATGCCGTGCAGGTGCTCACCCAGGTCGACATCATCCGTTCGCCGGCGCTGGCCGAGCAGGTAGCTAGCCAGCTGGACTTAGCCCAAACGCCCGAGTTCAAGAACGCGATCGACGGCCCGCCGGGCCTGCTGCACCGCCTGACCCAGCGCGTGGCCAGCCTGCTGGGATACAAGCCGCGGCCGCATCCGGTGCTGACGACGGCCCAGCGGACCCAGTTGGCTGCCAGCATCCTGCTTAACAACAAACTTTCCGTCATCAACGACGGCCGCTCCTATGTCATCGGTATCCAGGTCCGGGCCCTGGACCCTGTCCTCGCCGCGCGCATCGCGAACACGTATGCGCACGTCTATCTGAACTTCAACCGCGCTCTTAAGGAACGCGCGATAACCCGTGCGGATGCTTGGCTAGCCGAGCGTGTCGCGCCGCTGCAAGACAAGCTGAAGGCGGCCGAGGCGGCGATCGCCAATTTCCGCGAGGCGCACGGGCTGATCGCCGACCGCTCCACCACCGGGAACAACCAGGGGCGCGTGACGGTGGCGGGCCAGCAGCTGGCGCAGATCAACGGGCTGCTCGTCAGGGCGACCAGCGAGCGGGTGCAGAAGCAGACCAGCCTCGCCCAGATCGAGGCGGCGCAGAAAGGGCATGGCGACCTCAACAGCGTACCGGAGGTGGTCGCCTCTCCGCTGATTCAACGCCTGCTGGCGCAGCAGGCGGAGATCGCCGCGCGCATCGCCGATCTGCGCACGACCCAGCTCGCGGCCAGCCCGCAGCTGGTGGCGCTGCGCGCGCAGGAGGCGGCGATCGGCGCGCGCATCAACACCGAGATCGGCAAGATCGTCGGCTCGATCCGTACCGAGGCCGAGGCGGCGGCGGCGCGCGAGACCTCGCTGAAGAGGCGCCTGGCGGCGGCCGAGTCGCGCGTCGCGCAGCAGAACAAGGCGGAGATCGAGCTGCGCGCGCTGGAGAGCGAGGCAACCGCGGCGCGGCGCGTGTACATAGACACTCTGAACAAGGCCGAGCAGACCAGCAACGAGCGCAACATCCAGCAGCCGGACGCGGAGCTGATCTCGCTCGCCGCCGTGCCGCTCTCGCCGGCGCCGCCGACGCGCATGGAGTATGGGATGATCGCGGCGCTCGCGGCCATCGTGCTCGGTGTCGTTGCCGCCTTCCTGCGCGAGCGGCTGGAGCGCGGCTTCCGCAGCGCAGAGCAGCTCGAGGAAGAGACCGGCCTGCCTACGATCGGATTCCTGCCGGTGGCGCGCAAGCCGGAGGCGGCGCTGGCGATGGAGGAGCAGCGCTCCCCCTATGTCGAGGCGATCAACGCGGTGCGCGGCTCGCTGTTGATGTCCGATGCCGCCGGGCACCCGCGCGTCGTGCTCATCACCTCAGCCCTGCCGCGCGAGGGGAAAACCTTCTTCGCCGTCTCGCTCGCGCGCTCGGTGGCGCTCGCCGGCGGGCGCAGCCTGCTGATCGACGCCGACCTGCGCCGGCCCTCGGTCGCGCGCACCGCGGGCATCACCGTGCAGTCCAGCCTCAACGCGCTGGTCGGCACCGGCGGCGACCATGACGCGATGCTCGACCGGCTGATCCAGCGCGACGACGTGACGCAGCTCGACATCATTCCGGCCGAGGGCAACGGCAACAACGTCCAGGATCTCGTGACCTCCGACGCGCTGCGCGGCCTGGTGGACGCGGCGCGTACCCGTTACGACCTCGTCGTGATCGACGCGCCGCCGGTGCTCGCCTTCGTCGATGCGCGGGTGCTGGCGACGGTCGCGGACGCGACGGTCATGGTGGTGAAGTGGCGCGACACGCCGCGCACCATGGTCTCTGGCGCACTCAAGATGCTGCGCGGCTTCGGCACGAGGGTCGCCGGAACGGTGCTGACCCAGGCAGATCTGCGCGCGCTGACCGCCAACGAGGGCAGCCACGCCTATCTCTACCGGAACTACGGCAGCTACTACCAATAACCATCGGCCCAAAGCGACCGGCTGGGCACGGGACTGAGGGCGGGCCCCGATGCATGTGACGTTGTTCGGCTACATCCTGCTGCCGCTCTGCGTGCTGTGGTTTCCGCGGCCGGAGCGGCTGCTGGCGCTGATCTTCGTCATGGGCGTCTTCGGCGCCGCGACGCCGATGGTGATCGGGTCGCTGGGCCTGCCGCCGATGGCGCCACCGGCGGCGATGTTCGTCCTTTACGTCATTTTCCAGCTCGGCTTCGGCGTGCAGTTCGAGGGCGCGCGCACGGCGCTGCGTACCCTGGAACCCTATCTGCTGGCCGTCGCCTATGGCCTGATGTCGGCGTATGTAATGCCACGGGTGTTCGCCCACGCCGTGCAGGTCTGGCCGCAGAAGGAGACCATATTCTCCGGCACCGTGCCGCTCGTGCCGGGGCAGGGGAACGTGACGCAGAGCTTCTACCTGTTGATGGATGGCTCTGTGCTGCTCGCGGCCACGCTCTACCTCGCGCGCCGCGAGGTCGACCTCATGAAGCTGATCCAGGCCTATCTCTGGAGCGGTGCGCTGGCGATCGTGTTCGCCTTCTGGCAGTTCGCGCACAGGATCGGCGGCGTCTGGTTTCCCTATCCCTACATCTCCAACAATCCGGGATTTGCCCTGCTCAACAACCAGTCGATCGGCTTCGTCCCGCGCATCAACGGCTCGTTCGTCGAGCCGTCCGACCTCGCGCACTACCTCTCGGGCCTGGTGTTCGCGAGCGGCTGGCTGGTGCTGCGCGGCTTTCCCTCTCGGCTGGCGCGCTTCACGCTGGTTGGCGGCGCGATCGCGATGGTGATCTCGACCTCGACGACCGGCATCGCAATGCTGGTGCTGGGGGGCGCCTTCAGCGCGATGATTCCGGTGTTGCGCCAGAGGACAACGGTCGCGCGCCGTGTCTTGCGCGTCGGCGTGCCGCTGGTGCTCGGCCTGGTGGTGACGGCGGGCGTGGTCATCACCCTCAGGCCCAGCGTCGGGCGCTCGCTGTCGGTGGTCTATTCCTCGACGCTGGCGAAGCAGCAGTCGTCGAGCTTCGCGGATCGCACGACCATGGACCTCGATGCGTTGGCGACGCTGTTTCCCACCTTCGGGTTCGGGGCCGGTTGGGGCAGCTTCCGCTCTTCGAGCCTGCTGCCCGGCACACTCGCGGGGTTGGGCGCCTGGGGCACCGCGCTGGTGTTCTGGTTCGTGCTGCGCGTGGCCAAGCTGTTGCGCCGCGCCCGCCGTGTTGCTGAGAGCGGCGCCGCCAGGGTCAGCGCCCGCGAGGTCTGGACGATCGAGGCGGCGCGCGCCGCGTGCGCCGGCACGGTGCTGGGGGCGCTGATTTCGGCCCCGGAGATCATCAATCTCGATTTCTACGTGCTGTTGGCGGTCCTGATCGCCGCTTGCGTGCGTGTCGCGGTGCTCGATCGCGCCGTGATCCTGCCTGCGGCTCAAACTGTCCCGGCGTGACCGACGCGATCGCGATCAACGCGCGCTTTCTCGCGCAGCCGATGACCGGCGTGCAGCGTTTTGCCCGCGAAATGGCGGTGGCGATGGGGCGTCTCGGCGACAGGCCGAGGCTGCTGGGCCCGGCCGACGCCCGCCTTCCGGACGAATGGAAGGCGGAGGGCTGGCGGCTTGAGACGCATGTGAGCGCGAAGGGGCAGGGGTGGGAACAGCTCGTGTTGCCGCGCGCGGCCGGCAGCACGATGCTGGTCAATCTCGCGAACACCGCGCCACTGCTCCGACGCCGGCAACTCCTAGTGATCCACGATGCCGGCGTGTTCGCGACACCCGAGGCGTATTCGTGGCGGTTCCGCGCCTGGTACCGCCTGCTCCATCGGGAATTGGCGCGCCGCGGCATGGCGATCGCGACCGTCTCCGAGTTCTCGCGGGGCGAGATCGAACGCCATCTCGGCGTGCCGCGCGAGCGTGTCGCGGTGCTGGGCGAAGGTGCCGAGCACATCCTGCGCGAGCATACGGTGCCGCCGCCGCTTCCGCCCGGCAGCTACGCACTCGCCGTCGGCACGCCGGCCGCGCACAAGAACCTCAGGGTACTGGGGGCGACGGCGGCAATGCTGCGCGCGCGGGGGCTCGATCTCGTCGCGGCTGGCGGCGTGGCGGGCGGCGTGTTCGGCGAGGCATCGTGGCCCGGCAGCATCCGCCCGCTCGGGCGGGTCGACGACGCAATGCTGGCCACTCTCTATCGAGGTGCGACGTGCCTGGTTTTCCCATCGCGCTACGAAGGGTTCGGCCTGCCGGCAATCGAGGCGATGGCGTGCGGCTGTCCCGTGGTGGCGGCCGCGATCCCGGCGCTGCGCGAAGTGTGCGCAGAGGCAGCGCTGTTCGTCCCGCCAGACGATGCGCAGGGCTTTTCGGAGGCGGTGTCGCACCTGCTCGACGAACCGGGGCAGGCGGCCGCACTGCGCGAGGCGGGGTTCGCGCGGGCACGACGCTTCACGTGGCAGGCAGCGGCAGAGAGACTGCTCGGCGCGCTCGAACGCCTCAGGTAGGATGGCGGTATGGGAATCGCCGCGGCATGAGACTCGCAGGGACATGAAGATCGCTATCGTGCATGACTGGCTGGTGGGCTATGCCGGCGGCGAGCGCGTGCTCGAGCAGATCATCGCCTGCTATCCTTCCGCCGACCTGTTCACGCTGCTGGATTTCGTGCCGCCGGAGCAGCGGGGCTTTCTCGGCGGCCGGCCGGTGACGACTTCCTTCGTGCAGCGGCTGCCGCTGGCGCGCCGGCATTATCGTTCCTACCTCGGGTTGATGCCGCTGGCCGTCGAGCAGTTCGATCTCGGCGCCTACGATGCGGTGATCTCGTCATCGCACGCGGTGGCCAAGGGCGTAATCTCGGGGCCAGACCAGCCGCACATCTCCTACGTACATTCGCCGATGCGCTATGCGTGGGACCAGCAGCACCAGTATCTGCGCCAGAGCAGGACCGATCGCGGCCTCAAAGGGGCGTATGCGCGCTGGCTGCTGTCGCGCCTCAGGCAATGGGACATGCGCACGGCCAACGGCGTTGATTCGTTCATTGCCAATTCGCATTACATTGCGCGACGCATCCGCAAGGCCTACCGGCGCGAGGCGGAGGTGATCGCGCCGCCGGTGGATACCGAGCTGTTCCGGCCGGGAGGCGCGCGCGGCGACGCGTTCCTCGTCGCCTCCCGGCAGGTGCCATACAAGCGCATCGACCTCATTGCCGCGGCCTTCGCGCGCATGCCGGAACTGCGGCTCGTCATTTCCGGTGCTGGGCCGGAGAGCGCTCGCATCCGCGCGGCCGCTGGCGGCGCGCCCAATATCAGCTTCCTCGATCCCTGCGCGCCCGCGGAGATGGCCACGCGGATGCAGGCGGCGCGCGGCTTCGTCTTCGCCGGCGAGGAAGATTTCGGCATCGTGCTGGCCGAGGCGCAGGCCTGCGGCACACCGGTGATCGCGCTCGATCGCGGCGGCGCGCGCGAGATCGTCGCCGGGCTCAAAGCCGCGGCGCCCACCGGCGTGCTGTTCGGCGAGCAGAGCGTCGAGGGGGTGACGGCGGGCGTGCGCGATTTCATCGCCGCGGAGGAGCGTATTTCCGCCGCCGCCTGCCGCGCGGCGGCCGAACGTTTCTCTATCGTACGGTTCCGTCGCGACTTCACCGCGGCGGTGGAGCGGGCCATCCACGAGATCCGGGACTGACCGCGGGCATCCAGGCGGGCGTTACAGGGAGGTGATGCGCCTTGGATCGCAGCGGCCGCGCAGCAGGTCGGCGAGCGCCAGGATATTGCCGCGCAGCCGGCCGCGCCGGTCCACCCACGGTTCCGGCCGCGCCGCGTGCAGCAGGTTGGCGACCAGGTTGCGCAGGATGTGCCGGACCGCGATGCCGCCGGGCACGGAACCCTTGCGCATCAGATAGACGAAGTTGGCGACCTGGGAGTAGCCGAGGCGCACGCCCGAGGTCTTCCCACCCTTGTGGCCCAGATGCACCCCGCGGGCCGACCCGAGGCGCAGGATGGCGCCGTGCCGGCCGAGGCGGCGGGAGAAATCGTTGTCCTCCTGCCAGCTGTAGTAGGGCAGGTTTTCGTCGAATCGTATGTTGTGTTCGCGTACCGCGGCGACGCGAAAGGCCATGTTGCAGCCATAGGTTCCTGGTACCGGCACGTCGGTGCCGGCGCGGGCGGCGGCCTTGTCCCTCGCGAGCGTTTCGCGCGCCATTGCCGGGGTCAGCCCGGGTCCCGTCGCGCCGTCCGCCAGCAGTGTGCCGGTGGTGCCGACGAGGCCGGGATCGGCGGTGAATGCGGCTTCCACCGCGGCGAGATAGGTGGGGTCGGGGAAGAAATCGTCATCGAGGAAGAGGAGGATATCGGCCGTCGTGGCGTCGAGCAGCAGATTGCGTTGCAGGGAAGCCCCGGCGATGGCGCCGGAAGGCAGGGGCACGATGCGCAGGGACGCGAAGCCCGCAATTCTCTCAGGCAGATCGGTGGCGGCGGTGGGGCCGATCAGCACCTCGTCGGGCGCGCGCGTCTGGTGCTCCAGCTCGGCGAGGGTCTCGGCCAGGATCGCCGGCCGCCCGGAGGTTGGGATGCCGACGGCGAGGCGCAGCGCGCGGCCCCGCTGTTCAGCCCCCATTCCCGGCGCTCCGGCATTGGCGCGCGGCAGGGGGGCTCGCGCCAGCGGGCGCGGCGGCGAACGAACCCGTCTCGTAACAGTCCCTCACGGGCCGCTGCTTGCTTATGCGCATGGGTTCGCGGATGGTGGGGCATCCGGCACCGGAAGAAAAGGGGCCCGGCAAGAGGCCCCGTCTTCGCGCCAGGACGCCAGGCCGGTTCGGGTCGGGCATTGCGATGCCGTTGTGCGTGCGGAGGAAGGGATGTGCGTTTCTCATTGATCCTCGCGACCCTGGGACGGGTGGAGGAGCCGAGGGCTTTCCTCGCGAGCCTCGGCGACGCGGCGCTGGTGCGCGAGGTGATCGTCGTGGACCAGAACGAGGATGATCGCCTCGGACCGGTTCTGGCCGCGTTCCCTCATATCCCATTCGTTCGCCTGCGCATGGCCCCGGGCCATCTTACGGCTGCGCGCAACGCCGGAATTCCGCTGGCCCGGGGCGAGATCGTCGCGTTTCCAGACGACGACTGCACGTATTCGCCCGGGCTGCTCGAAAGGGTCGCCACGCGCCTGGCGGCCCTGCCCGCGCCGGGGATGGTGACGGCGCTCGTTGCGACCGAGCGGGGTACGCCGAGCACCGGCGGGCAGGCTCCCGCTCGACCGGGTCCCGTGACCCGCGACAATGTCTTCGTTACCGCGCGCGAGCCGGGCATGTTCATCGCGCGCGAGGTGCTGGCACGGCTCGGCGGCTTCGACCGGCGCTTTGGTCTCGGCACGCCGTTCACGAGCTGCGAGTCCGCGGATCTCGCGCTGCGCACGCTGGAGGCGGACATCCCGGTCGTCTTCGATCCCTCGCTCGTCGTCTGGCATCCGGACAGTCGGCTGTCGGCCGCCGGCATCGCCCGCGCGCGCGCGAACGCCGCCGGTTTCGGTGCCTGCCTGCGGCACCACCATTATGGTATCGTAACATTTATCCGCTACCTCCTGCGACCCCTCGGGGGTGTGTTGCTGAGCGCGCTGCGCGGCGACCGTGCCGGCATCGCTTATTACGGTCTTACTCTGCGCGGGAGGCTGTGGGGCTACAGGGCCTGGCGGGGCCAGGCCCTGCCCTGAAGCCGTGGCTTGCGGGCGGATCGGCTTCCGCCTGCCGTGCGTTCCCTCGCCCGGCGGGGGCGCGTCGATGGCGGCCCGCGGTGTTGCCGCGGCGGTCTGGGACGTTGGTGGGCCGATTTGACAGCTTCCCGGGCACCCAAGGATAATCCGGGCTGGATGGCAGCCGGCGGACACGGAGAGCATTAGATGGCGGTCGACTTTACCAAGGCCGTTCGGGGCGGCGCCGTGCTGCGGGCTACCATGCCGGAATCCATGCCGGCAGCCGGGGGCGCGCGAGGACTGATTCGGCGCTTGCTTCGTAAACTCCTTGGTCCGCTCATCCGCCGCTTCGATGCCCGGGTGCGGCATGCGGTGGACAGTTCCTACACCGCGGAACGGGTCTCCTACACCGCGGAACGGGTTGCCCAGCTGGATGCCACATTTGCGGCGATCATGCCCACCCTGCAGGGACTTCGCGCGCCGGGGACGTTCGAGGGCATCAGGACGGAGGCCGATCTCGGTTCCGAGATCGCCATCTGGAGCCCCGATGGTTACGTGCTCGTTCCGGCTGAGGATGGCAGATTGGTCGCCGCCATGCGCGCGCGCCCGGTTCTGGAGCCGGGCACGCGGCGCGTGCTGACTGCGCTGCTGCGACCAGGCATGACCTGCCTCGAGATCGGGGCGCATATCGGCACGCTGACGCTTCCGGCTGCCTTCGCCGTGGGGCCCGAGGGCGCGGTACATGCGTTCGAGCCGGTGCCGCGGCTTGCCGCACTGCTTCGTCGCAATCTCGAAACGAACGGCGTGGCCGCGCGGGTGCGAATCGTCGAGGCCGCGGCGGGGGAGGCGCCAGGGATCGCCATGCTGCATGTCGGCGCGCCATACGGCCATTCCTCGCTGCTGGCGCTCGACGAGGGGGAGATCGCGCGCGTCCCCGTTGCCGTTCGCCCAGTGGATGCGGTGCTGCCAGCGGGTACGCGCGTCGACGTGGTCAAGATCGATGCCGAGGGCGCGGAGCTTGCCGTCTGGGCCGGCATGCGGCGCGTGCTGGCGGAGAACCGCGATCTTGCGGTGCTGATCGAATTCGGCCCGAGCCATCTCGCGCGTGCTGGAATCAGTGTCGACGCCTGGCTCGACACGCTGGTTGCGGATGGCTTCACCGGCTATGTCGTGGATGAGACTGACGCGACCTGCCGTGCACTCGATCGCGAGAAGCTCGCCGACGTGTTCTCGGTGAATCTGCTTTTGCTGCGCGGCACGGCGGGCCGCGATTCGGGTCTCTCCTTCGCGTGAAGCTGCTCCTGCTCGGCGCTGGCGGGCACGCCAAGGCGGTGATCGAGGTCGCGCGTGCGCGAGGCATCGAGATTGTGGGACTGGTGGCGGAGGCGCCGGTTGGGGCGCGGGTGATGGACGTGGCGGTGATCGGCACGGATGGCGATCTCGTGCGGCTGCACGCGGACGGGATCGAGGCCGCGTTCGTCGCGGTTGGCGACAACGCGGTGCGTCAGAGGCTCGTCCGTCATTTGCGGGCGCTGGGCTTCACCGTGCCCGCCATCGTGCATCCGAGTGCTGTCATTTCACCCAGCGCCGCCATCGGAGACGGCGTGGTGGTCATGCCGCTCGCGTTCGTCGGCGCGGAGAGCCAGATCGACGAGGCCGCGATCCTCAATTCGGCGGCGATCGTTGAACACGACGGCCGCATCGCGTCGGCGGCACATGTGGCGCCTGGCGCGGTGCTGGCGGGTGACGTCGTGGTTGGAGAGCGGACATTGGTCGGCGTTGGCGCTGCGGTGCGGCCCGGTGTGCGGATCGGTTCGGATGCGGTGATCGGCGCCGGTGCCGCGGTGGTTGCGGATGTCGCGGCGGGGGGGCGCGTGGCCGGTACGCCGGCGCGGCGCTTGCCGTTGCGCGCGATCCCGTCGCAATCGCGGAACCGATGAGGGTCGGCCTGGTTTCCTCGGCGGTGCCGCTGATCCAGGGCGGCGCGCGGTTCATC
>JAJYFW010000431.1 GCA_021785335.1 Pseudomonadota bacterium | reverse complement strand
TCGAGGCGATCCTGCGCGAGGCCGGCGTCTGGCGGGGCGAAATACGCCAGCGCACGCGCGACGGGCGCCATCTGGACATCGCCGCGCACTGGGCGCTGCTGCGCGACGCCGCCGGCGCGCCTTCCGCGGTGCTGGAACTCGGCGCCGACATCACGGCCCATCGCCTGGCCGCCGCCGAGCTCGCCCGTCTGACCGCCATGATCGAGGCCTGCGAGGACGCCATCGTCGCCCGCGACTGCGACGGCCGGGTGATCAGCTGGAACCGCGCCGCCGAGCGGATGTCCGGCTACAGCGCGGCCGAAATGCTGGGCCGCCCGGTCGATCCGGTGGTGCCGGCCGAACTGGCCACGGACGAAGCGCGCCTGCTCGCCCGCGTGCACGGCGGGGAACGGATCGAGCGGTACGAGACGACCCGGCTGCGCCGGGATGGCGCGCGCGTTCCGTTATCCGTCTCGCTCGCGCCGATCTACGACAGCGACGGACGGGTGATCGGCAGCGTCAGCATCGCGCGCGATATCTCCAGCCGCCTCAGCGGCCAGAAGGCGCTGCGCGAGACCCGGGCCGAGCTCGTGCACCTGTCGCGCCTCAGCGAGCTCGGGCAGATCGCCTCGGCGCTGGCGCATGAGATCAACCAGCCGCTGACCGCGATCGGCAATTACGTCTCGGGCGCGCGCCGGCTGCTGGCGGCGGGCAATACGGCCGCCGCGCTGACCGCTCTGGAGCGGGTGTCCGAGCAGGCCGAGCGCGGCGCGCAGATCGTGCAGCGGCTGCGCGACTTCATGCGCAAGCGCGCCATCGAGATGCGCGCCGAAGATCTCCCCGGGGTGATCGACGAAGCCTGCACCCTGGCGCTGATCGGCGTGCGTGACCGCCCGGTGCGGCTGATCCGCCGGCTCGACCCGACGGCGCGCGTCGCCGTGCTCGACCGGGTGCAGATCGAACAGGTGCTGTTCAACCTGATGCGCAACGCGATCGAGGCGATGGCCGGCGCGCCGGTCCAGGAACTCACGGTCGCCACCTGCCCGACGGACGACGGCAAGGTGGCGGTGAGCGTTGCCGATACCGGGCCGGGCCTGCCTGAGGAGGTCCGCCGGCGGCTGTTCCAGCCCTTCGTGACCACCAAGCCGAACGGCCTCGGCGTCGGGCTGTCGATCTGCCGCGCGATCGTCCAGGCGCACGGCGGCGAACTGAGCACCGAGGACAGGTCCGGCGGCGGCACCGTGTTCCGCTTCACGCTGGACGCGCCGCCGGCGCCCCCGGCCCAGGAAGGCGCAGATCGTTGATCTGCATCAAAGCGCGGCGGCGGCGAAAGGCGATCTTCTGCGTCCACCCTTTCCCTCCCGGATACCCGGACCCGGCCATGGCTGCGCATTTTCGAAACCACCCCTGGCCATGATCGCGGCGGCGTCACATGAGGTCATGCCGGCGGCGACACGCCAGGTCGCGATCGTGGACGACGATGCCGCGGTGCGGGATTCGCTGCGCTTCCTGCTCGGGGTGTCGGGCTACGACGTCGCGACCTATGAATCGGCCGCCGACTTCCTGGCCCATTGCGATCGCAGCTTCCTCGTGGGGCTGATCCTCGACCACCACATGCCGCAGGTGACCGGGCTCGAGCTCGCCGCGCGGCTGCGCGCGCAGGGCGATCATCTGCCGATCATGCTGATCACCGGATCGTCCTCGCCGGCGATCAGCGCGCGCGCGAAGGCGCTCGGGATCGAGCAGGTGCTGGAGAAACCGCCGGCGGAGCAGGAACTGCTGCGCTTCGTCGCCACCGTGCTGGGCGGCTGACCGCGCCTCAGCCGCCGCCGTGGCGGATGTTTGCGCTGCGCTCGGGGATACCGGTCTGTTCGCGGCATACCTGGGCGAAGGCGGCCACGCCGGCGCGGATCTCCTCGGCGGTGGGCAGCGCGAAGCACAGGCGCAGGTGCGACTTCGCCGCCTCCGCATCGACCGCCCATTCCGGCCCGGGGTTGAACGCGATCCCCGCCGCCGCCGCCGGCTGCACCAGCGTGCGCACATCGACCGTATCGGGCAGCTTCATCCACAGGAAGATGCCGCCCCGCGGCTGCCAGGTCTCGATCGCGGTGCCGAACTCGCGCGCCAGCGCCTCCTGCATCACCGCGAGCTTGGCGTGCAGCCCGGTGCTGAGATGCGCGACATGGGCGGTGAAATGGCGGGAGAAATATTCCGCCGCCACCATCTGGTCGATCGCGCCGGTGCCGCCGTCGGCCTTGGCCGCGATCATGCGCGCCAGCACCGGCCAGTCGGCCGAGACGTAGCCGAGCCGCAGCGCCGGAGCGAGGGATTTGGAGAACGAGCCGATATGGATCACCTGCCCCGGCGCCAGCGCGCGCAAGGCGGGCGGAGCCGCGACGTCCTGCCAGAGCAGGTCGGCGTAGCACTCGTCCTCGAACACCGGCACGC
Source organism: Pseudomonadota bacterium (assembly GCA_021785335.1). The sequence goes on along the minus strand of JAJYFW010000431.1, from coordinate 679 downwards.
CGTATTCGGCGCTGAGCGCCAGCAGCGCGCGGCGGCGGTCGAGCGGCAGGATCGAGCCGGTCGGGTTCTGGATGGTGGGGATGGTGTAGAGATATTTCGGCGTCACCCCCTGGGACTTGAGCTCGGCCAGGATGGCGCCCAGCGCATCGGTGCGGATCCCGTCCGCATCGAGCGGCAGCGGGATCACCCGCGCGCCCGACTGGCGGGCCCGCGTGACCGCCCCGGCGTAGGAGAACGCCTCGATCAGCACGGTATCGCCCGGCGCGACCAGCAGCCGGTTCACCAGGTCGATCCCCTGGCCGGAGCCGGAGGTGATCAGCAGATCGTCCGCCCCGCAGGCGATGCCGCGGTGCCCCGTGAGCTTGCCGGCGACGAACTCGCGCAAGCCCCGGTAGCCCTGCGGCCCCTGGGCGAGGTTGTACATCGCCAGCTTCGCGCCCTCGCGGCGGATCACGGCCGCGGCGGCGTCGGCCAGGGCCTCGATCGGGATCAGCGCCGGGTCGTTGTGCCCGCCGATGAAATTATACGGCGGGAAGCCGGGGAAGCGCGGCGCCGGGGCCGGCACGCCGGGGGCAAACAGGCGTGTGATGTCCATCCCGTCCATCGCTTCCTCCTGGTTCGGCCGCGGCCGCGCGGACCTGTCGGTCAGCCATAGCCGCCTTCGCGCGACCGGGCGAGC
>JAJYFW010000430.1 GCA_021785335.1 Pseudomonadota bacterium | reverse complement strand
GCCATTGGCGAACCCGCCCGCGATCACCCCGCCGTTGCGCATGGCCGCCTGCGCGCCCTCGATCACCACGCCGGATCCCGCCTCGATCGTCGCCCCCGGGAAATTGACGACGCTGCCGGCGGCGGCGATCAGCACGCCGACATTGTCCGCCCAGGGCGCCGCCGCCTCGATCAACCCACGGTTGCCGATCGCCCAGGGAAGCTCCGCCAGAATCCCCTGATAGCCCGCGGAAAAATCGATCGTCGCGAGATTGGTGACGGGATTGGCGAACCCGGACGCATCGAGAACAATCCCATATCCGGAATAATTCGCCGAGATCGTGCCGGACAACGCGCTCCGCCCGAAGGCGCCCCTGCAATCCCCGATCCCTAGCGCCGGGCGGCAACTTGAGTCAAAAAACTCCGGCGCCGCCGCGTCAGGTTATGTCAAGTGCCGCCAGCCGCCGCTCCTGCCGCGCGATCAGGAATTCGACCTCCGCGATATCGCCAGCCGACAACGCAGGCGCCGGCTTCCTCATCGCCGCACTCGCCAGCGCGCCCCGCCTCGCCAGCACATGCTTGCGCACCGCGAGCCCGATTCCCGGCTGCTGCTCGTAGCGCGCCAGCGGCAGGTAGGCGTCGAAGATATCCGCGGCCCTCTCGGCATCGCCCGCCGCATGCGCCGCCACCACGCCCGCCATCATCTCGGGATACGCGAACCCGGTCATCGCCCCATCGGCGCCGCGCCGCATCTCCTCGGGCAGGAACAGCCCGCCATTGCCGGTCAGGATCGAAACCCGCCGCCCCGGCAGCGCCCGCACGGCCGCGAGCTTCGCGAGCCCCGGCCAGTCCTCGTGCTTGAGCATCACCAGGCGCGGAAATTCCCGGATCGCCCTCGCAATGACCGAGACCGGAATGAACGTCCCGGACGCCTGCGGATAATCCTGCAGCACCCACGGGATCCCCGCCAGCGCCTCGTCCGCCTGCGCGATGTAGGAAAACACCGCCTCGTCGCCCTTGAGCCCGGCCTGCGGCGCGACCATCACCCCCGCCGCCCCCACATCCATCACCGCGCGCGCAAGCTCGCCCATCGCGGCGAACCCCGGCGCGGACACGCCCACCACCACCGCCAGCCCCGCCGCCGCCGCGACGACCGCGCGCGCGAAAGCCAGTGACTCAGCGGCGGTCAGCTTCGGCGCCTCCCCCATGATGCCGAGGATCGTGAGCCCCGTGGCCCCCCGCGCCCGGTAGAAATCCACCAGGCGCGGCACGCCATCGAGGTCGAGCGCGCCGTCCGGGCGAAACGGCGTCGCGGCGATGACGAAGACCCCGCGCGCCGTCTCGTCCAGCACCGTCATCGTGTCTCAGAGCGTCTTGTGCGTGCCGTCGCAGAGCGTCCCGTTCTTGCTGTGCTTGCAGCCGCAGAACCACACGTCACCGTCCTTCTCGGCCTTGTAGGGCTTCGGCGAGAACGCGCCGCCCTTGTGCGAGCCGTCGCAGAAGGGCTGGTTCTTGCTCTGCCCGCAGGCGCACCACCAGTATTCCTTCCCCGCCTCCACGGCGACCTTGAACGGGGCCTTCTGGGCGATATGGGGTTCAGGCATGGCTTGGTCCTCCAGATTGTTCGCTATCGAACGATATCCGATCCCACGTCCTTGTAAAGCAGGGATGCGCCGTGCGGAACGAGATCCGGCCCCACCGCGTAATCCGGCACGCTCCCCGCCAGCGTCCACCCCAGCGAAATATACAGCCGCTCCGCCTCGCCCCCGGTGCGCGCGTCGAGCGTCAGCAGCCGCCGCCCCAGCGTCGCCGCCTCCGCCTCCGCCGCCGCCATCAATCCCGTCGCGATGCCGCGCCGCCGCGCCTCGGGCAGCACCAGCAGCTTCTCGATCCCGCCCCGGTGCCGCTCGATCGCCGGCGTCGCGAGGTCCAGCATCACGCACCCCACGATCCGCCCGTCGAGCCAGGCGATCGCGATCCGCCGCTCGCCGCGCGCCACCAGCGCCGCCCTCTCGCGCCAGAACGCACGCGCGACCGCCCTGTCCATCGGCGCCGCATACCCCACGCTCGCCCCGGCATCGACACACGCCACCAGGATCGCGGCGAGCCGCCCCACGGCACTCTCCGCCTCCATCGGGTCGAGCATCCGCACCTCGATCCCCGCGATCGGCTTGCGGTAGCGGAACTCCAGCGTGTTGGCGCGGTCGTCGAGCACCCGTATCGGCCCGCTGCGCAGGAAATCGTGCTTCTCGTAGAAGGCGTGCGCCCGCGCGAACCGCGTGTCGGACCACAGCACCAGTTCCTCGGCCCCGGCCGCGCGCGCGTGCACCTCGACCGCCTCCACCAGCCGCGACGCCAGCCCCGATCCCCGCGCGGAAGGTGCCACGTACATCCGCACCAGTTCCCAGGTCGCGCCCTCGAGCGGGTGCGTCCCGATCATGCCGACGACCTCGCCCTCACGCTCGGCGGTCCACACCGCGCCCCCGTGTTCCGCCATGTGGCTCGCCCAGGCGCGCAGGTCCGGCGCATCCTCGTCGAGGTCGAACACGCAGCCGGGGTAGGAAAGCCAGGCCTCGCGCACCAGCGCGATATAGCCGGGCGCGTCCGCGTCCCGGCCGGGACGGATCGTGATCATCCTACGAAAGCCGCGAAACGAATTCCCCGATGCGCCGGCAGCCCTCGACCAGGCTCGCCTCGTCGGTCGCATAGGACAGGCGCAGGTAGGGGCTCATCCCGAACGCGGCGCCGCCCACCACGCCGACATGCTGCTCCTCGAGCAGCGCCTCGGCGAAATCCTGGTCGCTCCCGATCGTCCGCCCGCCGGCGGTCGTCCGCCCCAGGCACCCGGCGATGTTGGGGAACACGTAGAACGCCCCCTCCGGCCGGTGGCAGGAAATCCCGGGGATCGCGTTCAGCGCGTCGACCACGATGTCCCGCCGCCGCCGGTACAACGCCGCCCGTTCCGCCACCAGCTCCTGCGGCCCGTCGAGCGCCGCCGCCGCCGCCGCCTGCCCCACCGAGGAAACGCCCGCCGTCGCCTGGCCCTGCATGTTCACCATCGCCCGGATCAGATCCCTGGGCCCCGCCCCGAACCCGATCCGCCATCCCGTCATCGCATAGGTCTTGGAG
>JAJYFW010000429.1 GCA_021785335.1 Pseudomonadota bacterium | reverse complement strand
GGTGCCGCTGCATCTGGACACGCTGCCGGGCAAACCCTCCGCGGCTGACCTGCACGAGTGCCTCGCGCGTCGCTACGCGGGGGCGGAACTGGTTTGCGTGGCGCCGGGCAACTCGGATCTGGACATCGCGGAACTGGTGGATACCGACCGGATGGTCCTGCGCGTGCACGGCAACGAGAAGCAGCGCCAGGCGGTACTGACGGCGAGCCTCGACAATCTGGGCAAGGGGGCATCGGGAGCCGCGGTGCAGAACATCGCGCTGATGCTCGGGCTTTCGGCGCACACGCATGTGATGGAGGAGGCGGTTGCCTGACGCGCTATTGCCGATGACGGGGCCGCTCTATGCGCTGGGCGAGCGGCGGCCGCGGGTGGCGGCGGATGCGTTCGTGGCACCGACGGCCGCGGTGATCGGCGATGTGGACATCGGGCCGCAGTCGGGCGTCTGGTTCGCCTGCGTGTTGCGCGCCGACACGAGCGACATAAGGGTGGGTGCGCGCACCAACATCCAGGACGGCACCATCGTGCACGTGAACCACGGGATGCCGACACATATCGGGGACGACGTGACGATCGGGCATGCGGCGATCATCCATGCCTGCACGCTGATGGACCGCGCCTTCGTCGGCATGGGCGCAACGGTGCTGGACAACGCGGTGATCGAGGAGGGCGGCGTGCTGGCGGCGGGCGCGCTGCTGACGCCGGGCAAGCGCATCGGTCGGTTCGAGCTGTGGCAGGGCTCGCCCGCGCGGCTGGCGCGGGTGATGTCGCCTGAGGAGCGGGCGCGCTTCGACACCAACGCGGTGCAGTATCTCGAGCGCGCGGCGGAGTTCCGCGCGATGCTGCGCGGCGCCTGAGAGGCGGGGGTGCGGCGGCTACTCGGCGTGGCGGCGGGGGCGACCTCGACGCAGGTGGTGAACGATCGGCTCGGCGCTTACCAGGCGCTCGGACGGCACGATGCAGCGCCGCGCGCGCCGCCGCTGCATGTAGCTCAGGCGCGGCGGACGAAGCTCCCGGTGCCGGGCGGGGCGAGGACGCGCTCACCATCCCACACGACTTCGCCGCGCAGGATGGTGGCGGCGACGCGCGCCTTCATCGCGCGCCCATGCCAGGGCGACCAGCGCTGGTCCTCGCGATCGACGATGGCGGCTTCGTCGAATGTCCAATCGCGGCGCTCCAGCACGACGAGGTCGCAGTCCATGCCGGGGCGCAGATGGCCCTTGCGATGCGCGAGGCCGTGGAAGGTGGCGGGCGCCTCGGCGCAGTAGCGCGCCATCAGCGTGAGCGGCAGGCCGCGCTCGATGAGCAGGCTCGCCATCAGGGGGGCGAAGCTCTGCTCGCCGACGAGCCCCGCGGAGCAGGCGAAGATGTCGGCGCTGTTCTTGCGCGCGAGCGGCCAGGGGGCGTGGTCGGTGGAGACGTAGGCGACCTTGCCTGCGAGGAGGCGCCGCCAGACCGCTTCCACTTCGGCGGCGGTGCGGAAGGGCGGGTTGCATTTGCCGCGCCCGGCGAGGCGGACGAGATCGTCCTCGGTCATGCAGAGATACTGAATGCAGGTCTCGCCGGTGGTTTCGGCTCCCATCGCGCGGAAGGTCTCCGCGATGTCGAAGCCGCGGGCGAGGGAGGAATGGGCGATGTGGACGTGCGCGCCGGTTTCCATCGCCAGCTCGAAGATCTCGAGGTCAGCGAGCGTCTCGGCGAGGGGCGGGCGGGTGCGCGCGTGCATGATGGGATGTGTCTCGCCGGCCTCGCGCGCCCGCGCGGTGAGGTGCTCGACGAGTTCCTGGTCCTCGTTGTGCACCGCGACGGGCAGGCCGGTCTTCGCGATCTCGCGGAAGGCGGCGAGCATCGTGGGGTGGTCGATGCGCGGGAAGCGCAGCGCGTCATATTCGTAGGTGGAGAGCTTGAAGGCGGAGATGCCGGCGGCGGCGAGTTCCGCGATGGCATCGACGCCGCCCTGCTTGCGGATGGTGCCGTAGAGCGCCACGTCGACATGGGCGGTGGCCTCGACGCGCGCGATCTTGGCGGCGAGCACGGCGGCGTCCGTCACGGGCTGCGGGATGTCGTAGGGCATGTCGACGCAGGTGGTGACACCGCCGGCCGCCGCGGAGCGCGTGGCCCCGGCGATACCGTCCCAGCCGAGGGCGGAGGAAGTGTGCATGTGCCCGTCGACGAGGCCCGGCAGGATGGAACGGCCGCGATGGTCGTGCGTGCGCGCGGCCGCCGGCGGCGCGCCGATGCCGATGGCGGCAATGCGACCAGCGCGTGAAGCAATCCAGCCGTCGGCGAGGATGCGCTCGCCGGTCACGATGTCGCCCCGGAAGACGCTGTCGAAGACGTTGTCGGAATCCGCCATGGTCGTTCTCCCCTTGCGGCGCCTCTCCCGTGCCCGCGCGTTACTTGCTCCGTGGGAGGCGCGTCACTAAGCAGCCTACGAAGGCGTGTGCGCGTCGTCACGCCCGCAACCGGAGGATCCGCCATGAAGCTGCATACCGTCCGCGTGCATCCCTCGAAGGACCGCCTGCCGCGCGAGGAGCAGCTCGCGTGGAAAGTGGCGCAGGTCGCCGCCGACCGTGTCGCGGTGCCGAAGGACGTGGCGGAGATGATCGTGAACCGGATCATCGACAACGCCGCGGTGGCACTGGCGGCGATCAACCGCCATCCCGTCGTTTCGGCGCGCGACATGGCGCTGGCGCGCCCGTACAAGGGCGGTGCCGCGGTCTTCGGCGCTGCGGCCGCCAGGACCACGACGCCGGAATGGGCGGCATGGGCGAACGGCACCGCGGTGCGCGAGCTCGACATGCACGACACGTTTCTTGCCGCCGACTACTCGCATCCCGGCGACAACATCCCGCCGATCCTCGCGGTCGCGCAGACCAAGGGGCGCTCCGGGCGCGATCTGATCCGCGGCATCGCCACCGGCTATGAGATCCAGATCAACCTGGTGCGCGCGATCTGCCTGCACGAGCACAAGATCGACCACATCGGCCATCTCTGCCCGGCGCAGGCGGCGGGGATCGGGACGCTGCTGCGGCTCAGGCCGGAGACGATCTACCAGGCGGTGCAGCAGGCGGTGCATGTGAGCTTCACCACGCGCCAGTCGCGCAAGGG
>JAJYFW010000428.1 GCA_021785335.1 Pseudomonadota bacterium | reverse complement strand
TTTCGCCTTCAGCGGCTTGCCCTTGCCGGCCAGCCAATCGACCGCCTGCTCCAGCGTCACGTCGTCCATTGCCATGTCGCGCGGTACGTTGGCGACCATGTTGGCGTGCTGGACATAGGGGCCGAAGCGGCCCTTGCGCACCAGCACCGGCTCCTTGTCCGCCGGGTGCGGCCCGAGCGCGCGCACGCTGGCGAGCTTGCGCGCCAGCACATCGACCGCGCGGTTGAGGCCGACCGACAGCACGTCGTCGTCGCGATCCAGCGAGGCGAACACGCCGCCCATTTTCACGTACGGCCCGAAGCGGCCGATATTCGCCTCGATCGGCTCCTTGGTCTCGGGATGGAGGCCGACGACGCGCGGCAGCGACAGCAGCGACAGCGCCTGATCGAGCGTGAGGGTCTCGCCGTCCATGCCCCGCGGCAGCGAGGCGCGCCTGGGCTTGCGTTTCGCTTCCTTGTCGGCCTCGCCCTGCTGCACGTAGAGGCCGTACGGCCCGCGGCGGACCGTGACTTCCTCGCCGGTCCCGGGGTGCGGGCCGAGCACGCGCATGCCTTCCTTCAGCGTGTCGGCCGCGCCGTCGTCCGTCCCCTCGATCACCAGCCGCCGCGTGTACTGGCAGGCGGGATAGTTCGAGCAGCCGATGAAGGCGCCGTGCCGGCCGAGCTTCAGCCCGAGCCGCCCGTTGCCGCAGGCGGAACAGACGCGCGGGTCGCTGCCGTCAGCGCGGGCGGGGAAGAAATGCGGGCCGAGATCCTCGTCCAGTGCGGCGATCACGTCGCTGATCTTAAGATCGCGGGTCTGCTCGACCGCATGCGAGAATTCGCGCCAGAAGTCGCGCATCACCGCGCGCCAGTCCGCCCGCCCGCCGGAGATGTCGTCGAGCTGCTCCTCCAGCGACGCCGTGAAGCCGGTATCGACGTAGTGCTCGAAGAAGCTGGTCAGGAACGCCGTCACCAGCCGGCCGCGGTCCTCCGGGATGAAGCGCCGGCTGTCCAGCCGCACATAGTTGCGGTCCTGCAGCACCGAGAGGATGGAGGCATAGGTGGAGGGGCGGCCGATGCCGAGCTCCTCCAGCTTCTTGACCAGGCTCGCTTCCGAATAGCGCGGCGGCGGCTGGGTGAAGTGCTGGCTCGCCGTCACCTCGCCGCGCCTGAGCGGGTCGCGCTCGGCCATCGGCGGCAGCATCTTCGCTTCGTCGTCCGAGCCAGAGTCCGCCGGGGCGTCGTCCTGGTCCTCGCGATACAGTTTCAGGAACCCGTCGAAGGCGAGGATGGAGCCGGTGGCGCGCAGGCGCGGGCCGTTCGGTCGCGCCGGGTCGGCGGCCTCCACCGTCACCTGATCCAGCTCCGCCGACTGCATCTGGCTGGCCACGGCCCGCTTCCAGACCAGTTCGTAGAGGCGGCGCTGCTCGGGATTGAGGTAGCGTGCCACCTCCTCCGGCGTGCGGGACACGTCGGTCGGGCGGATCGCCTCGTGCGCTTCCTGCGCGTTCTTGGCGCGGCTGGTGTATTCGCGCGGCGCGGCGGGCAGGTAGTCGGGGCCGTAGCCGTCGCGGATATGGTCGCGGATGGCGCCGATCGCCTCGCGCGCCATCTGCACGCCGTCGGTGCGCATATAGGTGATCAGGCCGACCGTGTCGCCCTGGATCGGGATGCCTTCATAGAGCTGCTGCGCCAGCCGCATCGTCGCCTGCGCGCCGAAGCCCAGCTTTCTGCTCGCTTCCTGCTGCAAGGTGGACGTGGTGAAGGGCGCCGGCGGGTTGCGCCTGACCCGCCTGCGCTCGACCGACGCGACGGCGAAACCGCCGGCCTCGACCTCGGCCCTGGCGCGCAGCGCGCGGGCCTGGTCATTGAGGTCGAACTGATCGAGCCGCCTGCCGTCCAGATGCGTCAGCCGCGCCGTGAACGGCGCGCCGGCGGGCGTGGTGAACTGCGCCTCGACGGTCCAGTATTCGCGCGGACGGAACGCCTCGATCTCGGCCTCGCGCTCGCAGATCAGGCGCAAGGCGACCGACTGCACCCGCCCGGCGCTGCGGCTGCCCGGCAGCTTGCGCCACAGCACCGGCGACAGCGTGAAGCCGACCAGGTAATCGAGGGCGCGGCGCGCCAGATAGGCCTCGATCAGCGGCTGGTCGAGGTCGCGCGGGTGCGCCATCGCATGCGTGACGGCGGTGCGGGTGATCTCGTTGAAGGTGATCCGCCGCACCACGACGTCGTGCAGCAGCTTCTGCTCGGCCAGCATGGCGCGGACGTGCCAGCTGATCGCCTCGCCCTCGCGGTCCGGGTCAGTGGCGAGGTACAGGGTGCGCGCGCCCTTCAGCGCCCGGCCGATCGCGGCGACCTGCCTGGCGCCGCGGTCATCGGCCTCCCAGTCCATTGCGAAGTCCTGGTCGGGGCGCACGCTGCCGTCCTTGGGCGGCAGGTCGCGCACATGCCCGAAGCTGGCCAGGACGGTGTAGCCGTCGCCAAGGTACTTGTTGATCGTCCTGGCTTTGGCGGGGGATTCGACGACGACGACGTCCGTCATGCTGTCCTGTCGATGGGGCCGGGTTCAGGGGCCGGGTTCGCCGATCAACGCAAACCGGTTGCCCGGCAGCGCCTCCACGCGCCCCGCCAGTTCGAGATCCATCAGGGCCGAATTGACCGTGGCGGGAGACAACTGGCAGCGCCGCGCGAGATCGTCAACCGAAGTCGGCGACGGACCCAGCAGTTGCAAGAGCGCGGCGCGCGCCTGTGCCGTGTCGGCGACAGGCGGCTCCGGCCCGGCCCAGGGCGAAACCAGCTCGGGCAGGCCCGGCGGCGGCCGGTTGCGGGCGAACAGCGGGTCGCGCGCCAGCCCCTCGCGGCCCGGATGGTCGGGCAGGTTTTCCAGCACGTCGGCGGCCGACTCGACCAGATGGGCACCGTTGCGGATCAGGTCGTTGGCGCCGCGGCAGCGCGGATCGAGCGGCGAGCCGGGTACGGCAAACAGCTCCCGCCCCGCCTCCTGCGCCAGCCGCGCGGTGATCAGGCTGCCCGAGCGGGTCGCCGCTTCCACCACCACCACGCCGAGCGCGAGGCCGGCGATGATGCGGTTGCGGCGCGGAAAATAGCGCGGCAGCGGCGCGGTG
>JAJYFW010000427.1 GCA_021785335.1 Pseudomonadota bacterium | reverse complement strand
GGGCGAATACGACGCGGCGGCGCGGCGCTACACGCTCACGCTGCGGCAGATGACGGCGCCGACGCCGGGGCAGGCGCATAAGGAGCCGTTCCTGATCCCGGTGGCGATGGGGCTGATCGGGCCGGATGGGGCGGAGCTTGAAGCGCGGCTGGAGGGCGAGGCGGACGCGCATCGCGGCACTCGGGTGCTGCTGCTGCGCGCGGCCGAGCAGCGTTTCGTGTTCGAGGAGGTCGCGGCTCCGCCGGTGCCCTCGCTGTTGCGCGGGTTCTCGGCGCCGGTGAAGCTCTCCGGGCATGATGCGGCCGGGCTCGCGCACCTTGCCGCGCACGATACCGACGGGTTCAGCCGCTGGGAGGCCGGGCAGGAATATGCGACGCGCGCGCTGCTCGACGCGATCGCCGCATTGCAGCGCGGCGAGGCGGTGGCGACCGATCCGGCGCTGGTGGCGGCGATGGCGGCGGCCCTCGACCTCGCGCAGGAGGCGCCGGCGCTCGCGGCGCGGATATTGTCGCTGCCGGGCAAGGACGTGCTGGCGGACCGGATGGCGGTGATCGACCCGGATGCGATCCACGAGGCGCTGGAGACGAGCCGGGCGGCGATCGGCCGGGCGTTGCGGGACCGCTTCGCCGCGCTGTGCGGGGCGGAGGATGCATCGGCGCCGTTCAGCCTCGATCCGGCGAGCATGGGGCGGCGGGCGCTCGGCAATGTCGCGCTGGCCTATCTGATGGCGGCGGACCCGGCGGCGGGGCTGGACGCGGCACAGCGCCGCTTCGAGACGGCGCCGACGATGACCGGGCGGCTCGGCGCGCTGGCGCTGCTCGCCGATACCGCGACGCCGGCGCGCGATGCCGCACTCGCGGCGTTTCACGCGCGCTGGCGCGGCGATGCGCTGGTGAGCGACAAGTGGTTCCGCATCCAGGCGATGGCGACGGCGCCGGACACGCTGGACCGCGTCGAGGCGCTGACCCGGCACGCCGATTTCGACCTGCGCAACCCCAACCGCTTCCGCGCCCTGGTGCAGGCGTTCGGCGCGGGGAACCAGCGCTGGTTCCACGATGCGTCGGGGCGGGGCTATGCGCTGGTGGCGCGGATGATCGGCGAGGTCGACCGGGTGAACCGGCAGATCGCGGCGCGCTGCATCGACGTGTTCGCGAGCTGGCAGCGCTTCGATCCGGCGCGGCAGGCGCTGATGCGGGGCGCGCTGGACGCGCTGCTCGCCGATCCCGCTTTGTCGGCCAATGCGCGGGAGATGGCCGAGCGGGCGCGGGCGGGGTCGTGAAAAATCACGGGCCGGATCGGGGATCCGGCCCGCGACATCGGGAGACTGAAGCTCAGCGCGCGGCCGCCAGCGCCTGATCCAGATCGGCGATGATGTCCTCGATGTGTTCGAGGCCGATCGACAGCCGGACATAGCCCGGCGTGACGCCGGTGGCCGCCTGTTCCTCGGCCGAGAGCTGCGAGTGGGTGGTGCTGGCGGGGTGGATGGCGAGGCTGCGGGCGTCACCGATATTGGCGACGTGGTAGAACATCCGCAGCGCCTCGATGAATTTCCGCCCCGATGCGGCGCCGCCGGCCAGTTCGAATCCGACCAGCGCGCCCCTGCCGCCGGTGAGGTAGGTTTCCGTGCGCCGCCGCGCCTCGCCGGTGGCGACGCCGGGGTGGATCACCCGCACCACGTCGGGATGGCTGGAGAGGAAATCGACCACCTTCTCGGCGTTCTCGCAATGCCGCGCCATGCGCAGCGGCAGCGTCTCCAGCCCCTGGATGAGCTGGAAGGCGTTGAACGGCGAGAGCGCCGCCCCCTCGTCGCGCAGGATCACGGTGCGGGCGCGGATGATGTAGGCGATCGGGCCGAGCGGCTTGACCGCCTCGACCCAGACCGCGCCGTGATAGGAGGGGTCGGGCGCGTTCAGCAGCGGCTGGCGCGCGGGGTGGGCGGCCCAGTCGAAATTGCCGGAATCGATGATCATCCCGCCGATCGAGGTGCCGTGGCCGCCGATATATTTCGTGGTGGAATAGATCACGATGGCCGCGCCGTGGTCGAAGGGCCGGCAGAGCAGCGGCGCGGCGGTGTTGTCCATGATCAGCGGGATGCCGAGCGGGCGGCCGATCGCCGCGACCTCCGCGATGGGGAAGACCGCGAGCTTCGGGTTGGGCAGGGTTTCGGCGTAATACGCGCGGGTCTTGTCATCGGTCGCGCGGCGGAAATTCTCGGGGTCGGTCGGGTCGACGAAGCGGATCTCGATGCCCTGGTCGCGCAGCGTGTTGGCGAAGAGGTTCCAGGTGCCGCCGTAGAGATCGGTGGAGGCGACGACGTTCTCGCCCGCGCGCGTCAGCGTGCGGATCGCGCTCGCCGAGGCGGCCTGGCCGGAGGCGAGGGCGAGCGCGGCGACCCCGCCCTCGACGGCGGCGAGGCGCTGCTCGAGCACGTCCGTCGTCGGGTTCATGATGCGGGTGTAGATGTTGCCGAGCTCGGACAGCGCGAACAGGTTGGCCGCGTGTTCGGTGCTGTTGAACTGGTAGGAGGTGGTCTGGTGGATCGGCACCGCGACCGAGCCGGTGGTGGGATCGGCGCGCCAGCCGGCGTGCAGGGCGAGCGTTTCCGGGTGTCGGCTCTTGACCGTCATGGGGCTGTCTCCATCGGGCATCTGTTCTCGTGGGAGCGAAAGCTAACGCCCGCGCGCCCGCCGTGGCAAGGGCGTGGCCCGTCAGGCCATGCGTGAGCGGCCCTGCAGGAGCGCGGACAGGCCGTTCCGGTCCCGCACCGTGATTCGGCCCGGGGTGAGTTCGATGAGGCCGCGGGCCTCGAGATCCCTGAGTCGCCGGTTCACCGTTTCGCGCGTCGATCCGACGGCGCGGCCAAGCGCGCTCTGGGTGGTGTCGATCCGCGCGCGTTCCAGCCCCTCGGAACGCTGCAGCAGGAAGGTGACGACTCTCTGGCTCACATCCTGGAACAGGATGGAGTCAAGCTGCGCGAGTGTGGTGCGCAGCCGCATGCAGATGATTTCGATCACCCGCATGGCGAATTGCGGATCACGCTCGATCAGCCGCACCACCGAGGCGCGTTCCAGCACCAGAAGCCGGCCATTGGTCGCGGCGACCACGTCCGCGCTGCGGG
>JAJYFW010000426.1 GCA_021785335.1 Pseudomonadota bacterium | reverse complement strand
TAGGCGCGCATCGGCACGCTCCCCATGATCGCCCGCGCCGCCGCCATGCACCGCCCGGCTTCCGCCAATGAGCCGAGCCATTCACGGGTGCAGATCGCCTGACGGGTAAGGTCCAGCGTCGCGAGCGTGACCGGACGGCCGCACCCCAGCACCACGGACAGTGCCTCGGGATCCGACCAGGCGTTGAACTCGGCGTGGGGCGTGACGTTGCCGCGCGTGGCGGCGCCACTCATCAGCACGATCTCCGCGACATGGGCGGCGAGCGCGGGCTCGGTGGCAAGCGCGAGTGCCAGGTTCGTCGCCGGGCCGATGCCGACCAGCGTTACACCCTCGGGTCCCGCCGCCCGCAGCGCGGCGCGGATGGCGTCCGCGGCAATGCCCCGCTCGGCCGGCCGCCCCTCCGGAAGCGCGACGCCGGCAAGCCCGTCCTCGCCATGGACGTAGGCCGCGTCCTCGAAACGGCCGAGCAGCGGGCGATCCGCGCCGGCGACCACTGGGACGTCGGCACCCGCCAGGCAGACGAGCGCGCGTGCGTTGCGGAGCGTGCGGGCAAGCCCGACATTGCCGCCGGCGACGGTGACCAGCGCCACGTCGATCTCCGGCGAGGCGAAGGCCAGGAACAGCGCAATGGCGTCGTCCGTGCCGGGGTCGGTGTCGATGATGACGCGGCGCGTCATGGCGCGGTGCTGTGGGCCTGTCTTCCGGTGGCGCGATGAAAGAGGCAGGCTGGCGGACTGTCAACGCGAGGCCACGCCATGCCCCTCCCCGCTTCCCGCGCCGCGTTCCGCGCCCTGCTCGCCGGCGGACGGGTCGTCCACCCCGGCTCCGTGTTCGACCCGCTCTCGGCACGCGCGGCCGCGGATCTCGGCTTCGAGGCATTGATGTTCGCGGGCTCCGTCGCCTCGCTCGCGATCCTGGGGGCGCCGGACCTGGTCTCCATCACGCTCACCGAGTTCGCCGAGCAGTGCCGGCGCATCACCCGCGCCGTTCCCGGCGGCCCGCCGTTGCTGGTGGACGCCGACCACGGCTACGGCAACGCCCATGGCGCGGCGCGGACGGTGGTGGAACTCGAGGCGGCGGGCGTTTCGGCGATGACGCTGGAAGACACCGACCTGCCGCAGCCCTATGGCGCGAACGGCGCGACGCTGCTGCCGCTGGAGGCGGGGCTGGGCAAGCTGCGGGCGGCGCTGGCGGCGCGGACGGACCCGGGCTTCGTCATCGTCGCCCGTACTTCCGCTCTCGCCGCGACCGACGCCGCGGACGCGCTTGCCCGCTGCCGCGCCTATGCCGCGGCGGGGGCGGACGCGCTGTTCCTCGCGGGCGCCAACCGGCGGGAAGACGTCGCCGTCATCCATGCCGCGACCGGGCTGCCGGTCATCCTCGGCGGCAGCAAGGCCGAGCCGCGCGCGGAGGACGGCGTGCGCGTCGCGTTGCAGGGGCACCAGCCGGTGATGGCGGCGATGCGCGCGGCCTATGAAACACTGGCGCATCTGCGCGCCGGCAACCCGCCCGCATCGCTCGCCAACCAGCCGGACGCGGCGCTGGTGCGGCGGCTCACGCGCGCCGATGACTACGCGAAGGCCGGTCGGGATTTCCTCGGTTTGCAGAACCCCGGCTCGTAGAACGGGGGCCTGTAGAGCCAGTCCCAGAGGCGCTGCAGCGCGCCCCTGCGGGCGGGCGCTGCGCCATCGGTCTTTGGCCGGACCAGTTCGTCGATGGCATTGCGAACCTTCACCCTTGCCCGGTGCAGCAGCACGCGGTGATTGGCCTCCGAAATGCCGAGGATCTCGCAGGTTTCCTCCGGCGTGCGCTGCTCGATGTCGCGCAGCACGATCACCGCCTTCTGGTTTTCCGGCAGCCGCTCGATCGCCGCCTGCACGTGCTCCCAAAGCTGGCGGCCGGCGACCTCGCGCTCCGGGTCGAGTTCCTCCCAGAGTTGCGGCGCGTCGATCCAGTGCCCGTCCGGCTGGAAGGCGGAGAGCGGCACGGCGCGATCCTCCGCGCCGCCGAAGGAAGCGGGCAGGCCGGTGAGCCTTCCCTCCGCACGGATACGGCTGCGGGCGCGGTTGGCGACGATGGTGAACAGCCAGGCGGCGAGCGTGGTGCGGGGCTCGTAACGGTCGATGGCGGTGAAGACGGCGGCCCAGGAATCCTGCACCACCTCCTCCGCCTGGGCGCGAGAGCCGATGATGCCGTTTGCCACGCGAACCATGGGGGCGTGGAACCGCTGCACGAGCCTGCGGTAGGCGGCGTCCTCGCCGGCCTTGAGGCGGGCGATGAAGGCCGGGTCGTCGAACTCGCTGTCGGTCATCGCGGGCTCCCCATCCGACCGTTTGGCATGCGCATGGACACTGTGTCACAAGTGGGGGCGCCGCGCGTTACGCCAAGGAGGGCAACGCATGCTGGTCTGCAGTGACGTTTCGGAGATGCTGACGGAATACACCGAGGGCGCGCTCGGCGCCCGGAAATGGGCGGGCGTGCGCTGGCATCTCGCGTTCTGCCCGATGTGCCGCGCCTTCCTCGCCCAGTTGCGTGCCACGCGATCCGTGCTGTCGCGGGTCCGCCTTCCCGCCGATCCCGAGGGCGAGGCGCGGGCGCTGGCGCAGCGCGAGCGGCCGGGCGGTTAGGCCGGCGCGAAGACCGGCAGCCTGCCGCCACCCTCGGTCGGCGCGAAGCGGACGCGCACCGCCTGGCCGATGCGGATCCCGGCGAAGGGACAGTCCACGATGTTGGTCATCATGCGCACGCCCTCGGCGAGTTCCACATAGGCGATGGCATAGGGCACCTCGGCGCGCTCCATCACCGAGAAACTGTAGATGGTGCCATCGCCCTTCGCCTCCACCCATTCCGTCTCGCCGCTCATGCAGTGGGGGCAGACGGCGCGGGGGTACCAGTGGAACCTGGCGCAGGCGCGGCAGCACTTGATCAGCAGGCGGCCTTCCTTCGCGGCCTGCCAGAACTCGCCCGTCTCCGGCGTAACCACCGGTTCGGGATAACGCCGCTCTTCCATCAGATCCGCTCCATGATGAGGGTGGCGCTGCCGTGGCGCGTCGCGATCAGCCCGCCGGTGCCGTGCGCGAGGGCGAGCGTGCAGCCGGGGACCTGCACCTTCGGGTGCGCTT
>JAJYFW010000425.1 GCA_021785335.1 Pseudomonadota bacterium | reverse complement strand
GTGACCTCGGCGTCCACCTGCACCGACGAGGCGAGCGAGCCGGCGGTGAGCGAGACGTGCGGCATCGAGAGCGTGGTGGTGCGGCCGGTCATACCGTCATGCCACGTCACTTTGGCGCCGATGACGTGCAGGGTCTGGATCGAGAAGGACTGGCCCGCCGCGGCCTTGCCGGGCTTGGCCGGTGCCGCCGCCTTGGCCGGGGCAAGCTGCCAGTTGCCCTGGCCCCGCTTGTTCGTCTCCAGCAGCACGTCCGGCTGGTCGAGCACCAGGCGGGTGATCGCCACGCGTCCCTGCAGCAGCGCGCCGAGACCGATATCCGCCACGATCGAGCGGACGGTCAGCATCTCCGGCCGCGTGGCCCCCTTCATGTTGGCGAAGGCGACCCCGGAAACCTCGATCGTCGGCGTCGTGTAGGAGACGATCCTGATCGGGCCCGACAGCGTGAGCGCGCGGCCGGTGGCGCGCTGCACCGCCGCCTCGATCTCGGGCTTGTAGGCGTTGGGGTCGATCAGCTGCACCGCGGCGACGACGCCGATGACGAGGACAGCGACGATGCCGAGCACGACATAGGCGACGATGCGCCATGGCGAGCGGCGGCGTTGGCGGGAGATGCGGCGAACGGGCATGCCCAAGGCTAACAAGCCCGGCGGCCAAGGGCCAGTTCTTAGCTTGCGCCTCAGCCGCTCGCGGCGCCGCGACGGGGCCGCGACGGGGGGCGGATGTCGAACCCCAGCGCCCGGAAGGTCGCGGCCATGTGCGGTGGCAGCGGCGCCTCCACGACAAGGAAACCGCCCGCCGGATGCGGCAGCACCAGGCGGCGGGCCAGCAGGTGCAGCCCCGGCGCGAAGCCCTCCGGCTCCGGCGCGCCATAGGCCGCATCGCCCAGGATCGGCGTGCCCAGCACGGTGCAGTGCACGCGCAGCTGGTGCGTCCGGCCGGTGAGCGGGGAAAGCTCCAGCCAGGCGAAGCGCCGGCCGGCATGGTCCAGCGTGCGGTAGTCGGTGATCGCCCGTGCCGCCTCCGGGTCGCCCGGCTCGGCGACGGCCACGCGGTCGGCGCGCGCGCCGGCGCGGCGGGAAAGTGGCGCGTCGATGCGCCCCTCGACCGGGACCGGACGGCCGACGACGACGGCCCAGTACGTTTTCTGCACGTCGCGCCCGCGGAAGGCGGCGGCGAGGCGGGCCGCGACCGAGGCGGTGCGCGCCAGCACCAGCACGCCCGAGGTCTCGCGGTCCAGGCGATGCACCAGGCGAGGCCGTTCCTCGGCGCCGAAGCGCAGCGCGTCAAGCTGCCCGTCGAGATGGCGCGTGATGCCGGGCCCACCCTGCGTCGGCAGGCCTGCGGGCTTGTCGAGCACGAGGACGTGCTCGTCGCGGTAGAGGATGAGCCGTTCCAGCTCCGCCGCGAGCCGCGCGTCGGGCGCCGGGCGCGCGGGCAGTGCCGCCGGCGCGGTCGGTGGCAGGCGCACGCTCTGCCCGGCGGCGAGCCGGTCCGAGGCCTCCGCACGGCGGCCATCGACGCGGATCTGCCCGGTGCGGCAGAGGCGCTGGATCGCAACCTGCGGCAGGCCGGGCCGCTTGCGGCGCACGAACCGGTCGAGGCGGATATCGGCTTCGTCCGCGCCGACGGTGATGGTCTCGACGCTCATTCTTGGCGCCCGGCGCGCAGCTTCGCCCAGTAGGCGAGGCGGCGGGAGACCTCGCGCTCGAAGCCGCGCTCGCTCGGTGTGTAGAAGGTCTCGCGCGCCATGCCGTCCGGGAAGTAATTCTGGCCGGAGAATGCGTCCTCCGTGTCGTGGTCATAGGCGTAGCCGGCGCCGTAGCCCAGCTCCTGCATCAGCTTGGTCGGCGCGTTGAGGATGTGCGCGGGCGGCATCAGGCTGCCATGGTCGCGCGCCGCCCGCCGCGCGGCGCCGAGTGCGGCGTAGCCGGCGTTCGATTTCGGCGCCGTACCGAGATAGAGCACGGACTGCGCGATCGCGAGCTCGCCTTCCGGTGAACCCAGCCGCTCATAGGTCTCCCACGCCGCAAGCGCCTGCGTCAGCGCGTTGGGGTCCGCCATGCCGATATCCTCGACCGCGAAACGCACCAGGCGGCGGGCGATGTAGCGCGGGTCCTCGCCGCCGGCGAGCATGCGCGCGAGCCAGTAGAGCGCGGCATCGGGGTCCGAGCCGCGAAGCGATTTGTGCAGGGCCGAAATGAGATTGTAGTGCTCCTCCCGGTCGCGGTCGTAGAGCGCGGCGCGGCGCGCGATCAGGCTCTCCAGCGCCTCGGGGTCGAGCGGCGGCGTGTCCGGCGGCAGCGCCTGGATCTGCTCGGCCATGTTGAGCAGCGCGCGCCCGTCGCCATCGGCCATGGCGCGCAGCTCCGCGCGGGCCTGCGGCATCAGGCGCAGCGGCGCGATCTCCTCGGCGCGGACCAGAAGCTGTTCCAGCGCCGCGTCGTCGAGCCGGCGCAGCACCAGCACCTGGCAACGCGACAGCAGCGCGCCGTTGAGCGCGAAGGAGGGGTTTTCCGTCGTGGCACCGACGAGGGTGACGATCCCCGCCTCGACGACGGGCAGAAACGCGTCCTGCTGCGCGCGGTTGAAGCGGTGGATTTCGTCGACGAACAGTAGCGTGCGGCGGGGCGCGTCGCGCGCCGCGTCGAACGCGCGCTTGAGGTCGGCGACGCCGGAGAACACCGCGGAAAGCTGCACGAACTCCAGCTCCGCGCGGTCGGCGAGCAGCCGCGCGATGGTGGTCTTGCCCACGCCTGGCGGACCCCAGAGGATCAGCGAGGCGAGCGAGCCGCGCGCGAGCATGCGCGTGAGCGTGCCCTCGGGGCCGAGCAGGTGGTCCTGGCCCACGATGTCCGCGAGCGTGCGCGGCCGCAGCCGGTCGGCAAGCGGCGCGGCCGGCGGGGCGGCGAACAGGCTCGGGGATTTCGGGCGCGCGGGCACGGTACGAGCTTAGACCGCCGGGCGCCGCGGCGAAACGACGCGCACTTGCGACCCAAGGCGCCCGCGACAGAAGATGCGAGCGTGCTCCCCTACCCCGCCTCCGCCACCATCGAGACCGCGCGCCTGGTGCTGCGCCCGCCGCGGCCGCGCGACTTGCCGGCCCTGTACGCGATCCTCGGCGA
>JAJYFW010000012.1 GCA_021785335.1 Pseudomonadota bacterium | reverse complement strand
GGGTCGAACAGATGCGCCTGCATGTCCTCCGGAATCCCGGGTCCATTGTCGCGCACGGTGACGACCAGCGGGAGGTGCATGCGCGTGTCCGAGCCCGGCACCGCGAGCCGCACGCCGTGCTGGTAGGCGGTGCGCAGCACGATCTCGCCGCCGCCTTCACGCGGTTCCTCCATCGCCGTGATCGCCTCGGCGGCGTTCTTCACCAGGTTCAGCACCACCTGCACCAGCTGGTCGCGGTTGCCCCACACGGCGGGCAGCGACGGGTCGTATTCCTCGACGAAGCGGATATGCGCGGCGAAGCCCGACTGCGCGAGCCGGCGCACATGCTCCAGCACGCGATGGATGTTGAGCGGGGCGCGCTCGATCGGGCGCTCGCTGAACACCTCCATCCTGTCGACGAGGAAGCGGATGCGGTCCGCCTCGTCGCGGATCAGCACCGTGAGCTCCCGGTCCGCGTCGTCCACCGAGGCTTCCAGAAGCTGCGCCGCGCCGCGGATGCCGGAAAGCGGGTTCTTCACCTCGTGCGCCAGGATCGCCGCCATGCCGGAGACGGAGCGCGCGGCGGAGCGGAAGGCGAGCTGGCGGTCGAGCGCGCGCGCCGCCGAGGCGTCCTGGAACGTGAGCAGCACCGCGCCCGGCTCCTCCGGCAGGCCCACGCCCTGCACCGCGACGCCGGTCTTGTGCAGGCGTGGGCTTTCCAGCGCGAGGTCGTGGTCGGAGACGGTGACGTCGAGCTCGCGCACCTGCCGCAGCAGCTCGAAGATCGGGTTGTCCGGCGGCAACAGGTCGGTGAGCGTGAGCGTATGCGCCTGCGCCGCCGAGATGCCGAAGAACAGTTCCGCCGCCGGATTGACGAAGCGGAACCGGTCCGCGGCGTCCAGCACCACGAGCGGCAGCGGCAGGGCGGCGAGCAGCGCGGAGGATTCGGGCGGGCGCGGGTTCTCGCGCCGCGCCACGACGTTGAGCATGCGGCGTGCGACCGATTCCCTCATGCGGTCCCCACCCTCACGACAAGGCGCTCACGCGGCGAGCGCCAGGGGCTCGGCGCCATCGAAGAAACGGTGCACCAGCGCAACGACAGCCTCGGCGTCGGCGATGCGGTTGACCTCGGCGCGGAACCCGGCCGAGCCCGGCATGCCCGCGGAATACCAGCCGAGATGCTTGCGCGCGATGCGCATCCCCGCCTCGCGCCCGTAATGGGCGAGCATCGCGTCGTAGTGCGCGAGCAGGATGGCGCGGCGCTCGGCGAGCGTCGGCTCCGGGCCGGGCTCGCGGCCGGTGAGCGCCGCGGCGACGCGCGCCGGCAGCCACGGCCTGCCATAGGCGCCGCGCCCGATCATCACGCCGTCCGCGCCCGAGCGGCGCAGCGCCTCGCGCGCCGCCTCGATGGAGACGATGTCGCCGTTGACGATGACGGGCAGCGACACCGCCTGCTTCACCTCGGCAACGAAGTCCCAGTCCGCGCTGCCCTCGTAGAATTGCTGCCGGGTGCGCCCGTGCACGGTCACCATGCGGATGCCCGCCGCCTCGGCGATGCGGGCGAGCCTCGGCGCGTTGCGGCTGGCGTGGTCCCAGCCGGTGCGCATCTTGAGCGTGACCGGCACATCGACGGCGCGCACCGTCGCCTCCAGGATCGCGGCGGCCGCGGCCTCGTCGCGCATCAGCGCGGATCCCGCCATCTGCCCGACCGCGACCTTCTTCACCGGGCAGCCGAAATTGATGTCGATCAGGTCCGCACCCTGGCCGGCGGCGATGCGCGCGGCCTCCGCCATCGCCGCGGGCTCGCAGCCGGCAAGCTGGATCGCGGAGGGTTTTCCGTCCAGCGCCGCCATCCGCATCGTGTTGCGGTTCTCGCGGATGATGGCCCAGGAGGCGATCATCTCCGAGACGACCAGCCCCCTCGCCGTCTGACCGAGCCCCTTCTCCCGCGCCCACATCTCCTGCACCAGGCGGCGGAACGGCAGGTCGGTGACGCCGGACATCGGCGCCAGGATGACGGGCGTGTCGAGTTGGATATCGCCGATGCGGATCGGCGCCAGATTGCTCATGACGCGGACTTGCTCATGATTTGGGCAATTAGGCCAGGGCATGTTGACGCGCAATCGTCGCCTCGCCATGGGAGGCGCATGCAGCAGCCTAAAATCGCAGCGGTCCTGCTCGCGGCCGGAACCGGGACACGCTTCGGCGGCGACGTGGCGAAGCAGTACCGCGCGCTCGGCGGCAGGACGGTGCTGCGCCATGCGGCGGAATCCCTCGGCGGCGTGCCGATCCAGCCGGTGGGCGACGCGACGGCGATCGAGACGGCGCTGGCCGGCCTGCCCCACCGCGAGCCGGTGCCGGGCGGGGCGACGCGCCAGGCGAGCGTGCGCGCGGGGCTGGAGGCGCTGGCGGAGGAGGCGCCCGACATCGTGCTGATCCACGACGGCGCGCGCCCCTTCGTGCCCGCCGGCACCGTCGCGGCGCTGCTGGCGCTGCTGGAAACCCATGACGGCGCGATCCCGGCGCTGCCGGTCACGGACACGCTGAAGCGCGCCGCGGATGGGCGCATCACGGCGACCGTGCCCCGCGAGGGCCTGTTCCGCGCGCAGACGCCGCAGGCCTTCCGCTTCGCCAGCATCCTCGCGCTGCACCGAAGCGCGCCGGAGGGCGCGACCGACGACGCCTCGCTGCTGGAGGCGGCCGGGCTTTCCGTCGGCCTCGCCCCGGGCGATGAGCGCAACATCAAGATCACCGTGCCGGAGGACCTCGACCGCATGGAACGCCTGCTCGGCCAGACGCAGACCCGCCCCACCGAAACCCGAACTGGCACCGGCTTCGACGTTCATGCCTTCGCAGCCAACCGGCCGCTGGTTCTGTGCGGCATCATAATTCCGCATGATCAGGGCCTTGCCGGACATTCCGACGCGGATGTCGGCATCCACGCGCTCTGTGACGCGATCTACGGCGCCCTGGCCGAGGGCGATATCGGCCGCCATTTCCCGCCCAGCGACGCCGAGTGGAAGGACGCGGATTCCGCCCGCTTCCTGCGCCACGCCGCCAGGCGCATCGCCGCGCGCGGCGGGCGCCTGGTCAACGCCGACGTGACGCTGATCTGCGAGCGCCCCAGGATCGGTCCCCACGCCGCCGCCATGCAGGCGCGCCTTGCCGACCTGCTGGGCACCGCGCCCGCACGCGTCTCGGTGAAGGCCACCACGACGGAGCGGCTCGGCTTCACCGGCCGCGGCGAGGGCATCGCCGCGCAGGCCGCCGTCGCGATCGAGCTGCCCCGGGGCGAGCCATGAGCATCGCCGCCCCGCCCGCCGAGACCGCCTGGATCATGACGCGCGTGCTCGGCTTCGACGCGATGGAGGAGGCCGACCTCGCCGCGGTGCTGGAGACGGCGACCGCCTTCGCCGAGGGCGAGCTGGCGCCGCTCGACCGCGCGGCGGACCGCGCCGGCGCGCATCTGAAGGACGGCCGCGTGGTGCTGCCACCGGGTTTCCACGAAGCCTTCCAGGCCTACGCCGAGGGCGGCTGGGTCGGCGTCGCCGCGCCGGCGGAACATGGCGGCATGGGCCTGGCGGAGGCGGTGGCGCTGGCGGCGTTCGAGCCGGTGTCATCGGCCAGCATGGCGTTCGGCCTCTGCCCGCTGCTGACCCAGGACGCGATCCTGCTGCTGGAGGAGCACGGCACGGCGGACCAGAAGGCCCGCCTGCTCGCGCCGCTCGTCAGCGGGCGCTGGACCGGCACGATGTGCCTCACCGAGCCGCAGGCGGGCTCCGACCTCGGCCTGCTGCGCACGCGCGCGGAGCCGGACGGGGACGGGTTCCGCATCAGCGGACAGAAGATCTTCATCACCTACGGCGAGCACGAGATGACGGAGAACATTCTCCACATGGTGCTCGCCCGCCTGCCCGGCGCACCGGAAGGCACCGGCGGCATCTCCCTCTTCGCGGTGCCGCGCTTCCTCGCGGACGGCACGCGCAACGCGGTGCGCGCGCTTTCGCTCGAGGAGAAGCTCGGCATCCACGCGAGCCCGACCTGCGTGATGGAGTTCTCCGGCGCGCGCGGCGAGCTGGTGGGCGAGAAGCATCGCGGCCTGCCGGCGATGTTCGCGATGATGAACGCGGCGCGGCTCGGCGTCGCGATGCAGGGTGTCGCGGTCGCGGAGCGCGCCTTCCGCCGCGCCACGGAATTCGCGGCGGGCCGCGTCCAGGGCGGCGGGCCGATCCTGGCGCACCCCGATGTGCGGCGCATGCTGCTCGCCATGCGCGCGCTCGCACTCGGCGGGCGGATGCTGACGCTCGGTGCCTCGCTCGCCACGGGCGCGCGCCGGGCGCTGCTGATCCCCGTGGCGAAGGCGTGGAGCTCCGATGCCGGCGTCGAGGCCGCCTCGCTCGGCGTGCAGGTGCATGGCGGCATGGGCTTCATCGAGGAGACCGGTGCCGCGCAGCACCTGCGCGACGCGCGGATCACGCCGATCTACGAGGGGACCAACGGCATCCACGCGCTGACGCTGCTCCGGCGCGGGCTGCTGCGCGACCAGGGCGCGGCGGTCTCGGCACTTCTCGGGGAGATCGCGGCCGTGCCGACGCTGGCCGCCGCCGCAGGCGCGGTGGACGGGGCCGCGCGTTTCCTGCGCGCCGCCGAGCCGCGCGTGGCGGAGGCGAATGCCGCGGGTTTCCTCGAGGCGCTGGGCACGCTCGCCGCCGCCTGGCACTGCGCGCGCCTGCTGCGGCACGCGGACGCGCCGCCGGCCGCCGCCGACGCGGCGCGCGCCTTCCTCGCCCTGATCCTGCCCTGCGCGGCGCGCGCGGCGGCGATGCTGCACGAGCCGCCGCCGGCCCTCCTCGCGACCGGCGCGATCCTCTAGAACCCGTCCGTTGCCCCAGGTCACCCATGGAGGGATGACATGACGTTCCGTATCGTTCTCGCCGGCGTCGCGATGCTTAGCCTCGCCGGCTGCGCCCTGCAGCAGGATGTCGGCGCCTGCCCGGCCCCGCCGGCGCGCAAGGCCGAGGTCATTCCCAAGCCACCGGTCTCCGAGCACATGCAGCTCTGGCAACCGGGGCACTGGGACTACACCAACGGCAGCTACACCTGGGTGCCCGGCGAGTGGGTGCTGCGCGGCAACAAGTCCGGCCAGTGGTTCGACGGCTACTGGACCCGCGACGCCGCCCCGAGCCCCTGCCACTGGGTGCCGGCGCACTGGCTGTAGGAGAGCGTTCGCGAGCACGCTCCGCCGCACGCGCGCCGGCGGAACGTGAACGATCGTTTTCTTGACGGCGCCGGCGGGCCACGAAACATTCCGCTCACCTGAACCGTTTATTTTTCCAGGAGAGCCCCGCGATGCTTTTGCCCCGCACCCCGGCCGCGCGCCGCCCCCTCTTCCTCGCGGCCATGCTGGGCCTTGGCCTGGCACTCGCCCCCCTCGCCGGGCCGGCCGCCTTCGCCGCGGCGAAGCTGCCGGGCTACAAGACCGAGGGTGCGGCAAAGGCCGCGTGCAGCGGCGACACCGTCGTCTGGCACGCCAAGCGCAGCAAGGTGTTCCACACCTCGCAGTCGCGCTACTTCGGCAAGACCAAGGGCGGCGCCTATGTCTGCGAGAAGGCGGCGCTCGCCGACGGGCTGCACCTGAGCAAGGTGTAGCCGCGCGGCGCTACGCGTTGGCGGCATACACCGCGCGATAGAGAGCCACGATCTCGTCCTTTCCCGGCACACGCGGGTTATTCGCGGGGCTGCCGGAGGCGAGCGCCTGCTCGGCCATCAGAGGCAGCTTCGCCTCCCACGCATCCGGCGCGATGCCGTATGCGCGCGGCGAGGGCACGTCGAGTTCCGCGTTGAGCGCCGCCAGCCCCTCGGCGAGTTTCTCCGCGGCGACGGCATCGTTGTCCGCCGCCCGCGCGAAGCCGGCGATGCGCGCGGCCTCGGCGTAACGCGCCTCCGCGGCGGCGAGGCCGAAGCGCGTCACCGCCGGCAGCAGCATCGCGTTGGAAAGCCCATGCGCGACGTGGAAATGCGCCCCGATCGGCCGCGACATGCCGTGCACCAGGGCGACCGAGGCGTTGGAGAACGCGAGCCCCGCGAGCGTGGCGCCGAGCATCATCCCCTCGCGCGCCCCGGCGTTGTCCGGCTCGGCGCAGGCCCGGCGGAGGTGCCGCCCGATCAGCGCCATCGCCGCGCGCGCCTGCGCGTCCGAATACGGGTTGGCGCGTTTGGACACGAAGGCCTCGAGCGCGTGGGTGAAGCTGTCCACGCCGGTATCCGCCGTCGTGCGGCGCGGCACCGTGAACGTCAGCGTGTAGTCCACGATGGCCGCGACCGGCAGCGCGCCCATGCCCGCGATCAGCATCTTCTCGTCGCGCGCGGTATCCGTGACGACGGTGAACCGCGTCACCTCGCTGCCGGTGCCGGCGGTGGTCGGGATGGCGACGACGGGCAGCTT
This sequence comes from Pseudomonadota bacterium, assembly GCA_021785335.1. The sequence goes on along the minus strand of JAJYFW010000012.1, from coordinate 5,518 downwards.
CGCCACATCCGCCGCGAACGGCACCTTGTAGTCGCGCATCGGCGCGGTGCCGGTGGCGAGGATGCTCATCGCCTTCGCGGTGTCGATCGGCGAGCCGCCGCCGAAGCCGATCAGCCCGTCGAAGCCGCCGCGCCGCAGGATCGCGGCGCCGGCCTCGATCACGGTGTCCGTGGGCTCGGGCACGGTGTCGGAAAACACCTCGAAGGCGATCCCCGCCTCGCGCAGCGGCTCGAAGCAGCGCTCGACCAGGCCGATCGTGACCATCACCGGGTCGGTCACGACCAGCGGCCGGGTGATGCCGTTCTGGCGCAGCACCTCCGGCAGTTGCGCGAGCGCGCCGCCGCCGACGCGCAGGCTGCGCGGGGCCACGATGGTGAAGTTCATGGTTCCCTCCCGGTCCGTTGGCGAGCGAGATCGCACGCCGGGCGGCGCGCGTCGAGGATTGCGGTCAGAGGCTGACCTCGGCGAACAGGTTGCCGCCGGTCGGCAGCTTGACGAAGCCGTTGACCGGCTTCCGCCACACCGTCCGGTACGGCGTCTCGTAGAGGAACACGATCGGCGCCTCGGAGACGTAGATTTCCTGCAGCTTGCGGTACTCGGCGGCGCGCTTCGCCGGGTCGAGTTCCTTCTGGCTCAGCACGAACAGGAAATCGACCGTGGGATCCTTCCAGCCGGAATGCAGGCAGGCGATGTCCGGCGAATAGGCGAAGGCGGCGGCCGCGGGCGCGGGGTCGGCGATGGTGTCGGCCCAGGCGCCGGGCAGCACCTCGTAGTCGCCGGCGGCGTAGCGCGCGGCGAGCGTGGGCCTGTTGAGCGGCTCGATCCTGAGCTTGACGCCGACCGCGCCCCACATCCGTTGCATCGCCGACATGAGTGCCGCGTCCCCGGCATCGCCGGCGGGCACGATGGCGGAAAGCTCGAACCCGCTTGCGAACCCCGCCTCCGCCAGCAGCTTTTTCGCCAGCGCCTGGTCGAACGGATACGGCACCTCGTGGCCGGCGTGCATCGGCGTCGCCGCGGACAAGAAGCTCGTCGCCGGCGTGCCGAGATTGGCGGTGACGAGGTCGACCAGCACCTTCTTGCTCACCGCGTGGTTGAGCGCCTGGCGCACGCGCACATCGCCCATCGGGTTCTTGCGCCCGCCCTTGAGCGCGGGGCGGCAGTTGAGCGCGAGATAGTCGGTGCGCGCGGCGGGCCAGAGATGCACCGCGAGCTGCGGCTCCGCGAGCAGCGCCTTCACCGCCGCGAAGGGCACGTGCTCCGTGCCGTGCACCGCGCCCGACTTCACCGTCGTGACCCGCGCCACGTCGTCCGGAATGATCGGGAGCTCGACCTCCTCCACATACGGCAGCGGCCCACCGTCCGGCGCGCGCTTCCAGTAATAGGGGTTGCGCCGCAGCAGCATCACCTCGCCGCGCTTCCATTCCGCGAGCGCGAACGGGCCGGTGCCGACCGGGTGCAGGGCAAAGCCGCGCGCCTTCTGCGCCGCCGTCTTGCCTGGTGCCGCCTCCACCTTGGCCGCCGGCAGGATCGCGGCGTTGAAGGCGGCGAGTGCGGCAAGGATGGAGGGGTCGGGCGCGTCGAGCCGGATCGCGATGCTGTCCGGCCGCGCGACCGCGACGTCAACGATCGAGGCGAGGAAGCCGGCCCAGGCGCCGTTCCCCGGGTTGCGCGCGCGGTCGAGCGACCATTTCACGTCCGTCGCGTTCAGGTAGGTGCCGTCGGCGAAGCGCACGCCCTGGCGCAGCGTGAGCGTCAGCGTCATCGCGTCCTTCGAGAACGCCCAGCCGGTGGCGAGGCCGGGCCCGATGCCCTTGCCGCCGTCCACGGGCGCCAGCAGCGTGTCGTAGAAGCTGGGCAGGATCGCGATGTCGGCATCGGATTCGGCGAAGACCGGGTCGAGCACCAGGCTGTCGGCGCGCCGCGCGTAGATGAGCTTGCCGCCGCGCCGCACCGCCGCCCGCGCCTCCCGCCCGAGCCCGAGCGCCGGCCCAGCGGCCAGCGCGGCCCCGAGCCCGACGGCCGCCCGACGCGAGAGTCTCCCAGTCATACCGATCCGATTGTGCGTTGCGAAAAAACCACCATGGGGTGTGCCGCCGCGCACTGTCAACGCAACGGCATGTGACCAGGACGTAAGAAACCTGGCGTTACAAGCGCGCCGCCGCGATGGCGCGCCAGACCGCGAACGGCGTCGCCGGCATGTCCAGGTTCCGCACGCCGAGCGGTGCCAGCGCGTCCAGCAGGGCGTTCATGACCGCGGGCGGCGCGCCGGCCGCCCCCGCCTCGCCCGCGCCCTTGATGCCGAGCGGGTGCAGCGGCGAGGGCGTCGGGCGCGAGACCAGCGACAGCGCCGGCAGGTCGTCCGCGCGCGGCATCGCGTAGTCCATCCACGAGCCAGTGAGCGGCTGCGCGCTCTCGGGGTCGTGCACCACCTGCTCCATCGCCGCCTGGCCGAAGCCCTGCGCCACGCCGCCCTGCAACTGCCCTTCCAGCAGCAGCGGATTCACCACGGTGCCGAAATCATGCACCATTGTGTAGGCGGCGAGCCGCCACGCGCCCGTTTCCGGGTCCACGTGCACCTCCGCTGCGTGGCAGCCGTTGGGAAAGCTCGGGCCGGGCGGCTTCCACATGCCGTGGGCGGAGAGCACCTCCGGCAGCCGTGCCGCGAGCGCGTGCCAGGCGATGCTGAGATCCGTGCCGGCGACGCGGAACACGCCGTCCGCGTAGGCGATGTCCGGCGCCGCGGCCTCCAGCGCCTCGCCGGCGCGCTCGGTGAGCCTCGCGATCAGTTCCGCCGCGGCGAGCGCCGCCGCCTGGCCGCCGATGGCGAGCGAGGCGGAGCCGCCGGTGCCGCCGCCGGAGGGGATGCGGTCGGTGTCGCCCTGCACCACCTCGATCATGTCGGCGGCGATGCCGAGCCGGTCCGCGAGCAGCTGCGAATAGGCTGTCTGATGCCCCTGCCCGTTCGACATCGTGCCGATCAGCAGCGTCACCCGCCCGTCCGGATGCAGTTCCAGCGACGCGTTTTCCGCACCCAGCACGGCGACACGCTCGCAGTAATGCGCGATGCCGCGCCCGCGCAGCCAGCCGGGCGGAGCCGGCGGCGGGGCGTGGCGCGCCAGGGCATCCGCGAGCGTGCCGGGGAAGTCGCCGCTGTCATAGAGCAGGCCGAGCCGCGTGCGGTAGGGCATCGCGGCGGGCGTGAGCAGGTTGCGCCGGCGCAGTTCCAGCCGGTCCACGCCAAGCACCCGCGCCGCGTGATCCACCGCGCGCTCCACGAGGTTCACCGCCTCCGGCCGGCCGGCGCCGCGATAGACCTCGGTGGGCGCGGTGTTGGTGAAGACGCCGGTGACGGCGACGTGGATCGCCGGCAGCGCGTAGACGCCGGCGAGTGCGGGCGTGTTGGCGGTGGGCGAGAGCGCGCCCTTGGGGGCAAGGTGCGCGCCTATGGCGGCGAGCGTGCGCACGCGCAGCGCGGTGAAGCGCAGGCCGGCATCCAGCGCCAGTTCCACATCCGCAACGTTGTCGCGCGCCTGGTAGTCCGAGAGGAACCCGTCCGCGCGGCTGCCGAGCCAAGCGACCGGCCGGCCGAGCATCCGTGACGCGAACAGAACCAGGATCTGCTCCGGGCAGAGCGCGTTGCGGATGCCGAAGCTGCCGCCGACATCGGCGACGGTGACGTGCACCGCGGATTTCCCGACGCCGAAGACAGCGGCGAGCGCGTCGCGTAGCCCGTGCGGCATCTGCGTGCCGGTGGCGAGATGGAAACGCCCGCCGGCGAAGCTGCCGATGGCGCCGCGCGTCTCGAGCGCGCCGACATGCACGCGGTTGTTGCGTACACGCAACCTCACCACATGCGCCGCCGCGCTTATCGCCGCCGCCGCCGCCGCCGCGTCGCCGGCCTGCCAGCGGAAGCAGACATTCCCCGGCGCCTCGTCCCACACCAGGGGCCCGCCCGGTGCCGTCTCCGTCGCCGCAACCGCCGGGCGCGTGCGGTAGTCCACCTCGACCAGTTCCGCCGCCGCCGCGGCCGCATCCGCCGTCTGCGCCACCACCATCGCGACGGGTTCGCCCACGAAGCGCGCGCGGCCGGCGGCGAGTGCGGGGAACGGCGGACGGAACGAAAACGCAACGTCCTCCGGCGTGCCGGGCAGGTGGATCAGCTTTTCGTCCGCGGGCACGCCGCCGATGGCGGCGGCGGCGAGATCAGCGCCGGTGAGCACGGCGAGCACGCCCGGCGCCGCGCGCGCCGCGTCCGTTTCCACCGAAAGGATGTCGGCATGCGCGTGGGGCGAGCGCACCATTTCCGCCCACGCCGCGCCCGCCGGCACCTGGTCGGCGAGGAAGCGCCCACTGCCGGTGAGGAACCGCGCGTCCTCGCTTCGCCGCAGCCCCTGCCCGATCGCGTTGCGCTGCATTGGGCCGTCGGTCCCGGGCGTCAGGCCGGGTCCGCGCCCACGCGCACCAGCATCTTGCCGAAATTGCCGCCCGTGAGCACCAGGCGCAGCGCTTCCGGCGCGTTGTCCAGCCCCTCGATCACCGTCTCGCGGTACTTGAGCGAGCCGTCGCGCACCCACGGGGCCGCGAGCGCGCGCCATTCCGCGAAACGTTCCGGCTTATCCGAGACGATCAGCCCCTCGATGCGCAGCCGCTTGCCCACCACCGGGCCGAGATTGGGCCCCGGCGGCACGTCCGCCTCGCTGTACTGCGCGACCATGCCGCACATCACCATGCGGCCGAAATTGGCGAGCAGCGGGAACACCGCTTCCTGCACCACGCCGCCGACGTTCTCGAAATAGACGTCGATCCCGTTCGGGCATTCCTCCGCGAGCAGGCGGGAGAGATGCGGCAGGTGGTGGTCGATGCAGGCGTCGAAGCCCAGCGTCTCCTGCACCCAGAGGCATTTGTCCGGCCCGCCGGCGATGCCGATCACGCGGCAGCCGGCGCGCCTCGCGATCTGCCCCGCGACCGAGCCCACGGCGCCGGAGGCGGCGGAAACCACCACCGTCTCCCCTGGCTTGGGCTGGCCGATGTCCTTCATCCCGGAATAGGCGGTCGTGCCCGGCATGCCGAGCACGCCGAGATAGGCCGAGAGCGGTGCCGCGTCGCGCGGCAGCTTGGTCGCGTGTTTCGCCTTCGAGACGATATGCGTCTGCCAGCCGCGCGGCCCCTGCACGATGTCGCCGGGCACGAACGCAGGGTCGGCGGAGATGATCACCTCGCCCACCGTTTCCCCGGTCATCGGCTCGCCGACCTGCACCGGCGCGGCGTAGGATTTCCGGTCCGAAAGGCGGCCGCGCATGTAGGGGTCGATCGAGAGCCATATCGTGCGCGTCACGATCTCGCCCTCCGCGGGCTCCGGGATCGGGTCCTCCGTCATGGTGAAGGTGGAGTTGTCCGGCTGGCCCTTCGGCCGGCGCGCGAGGATGAGGGAGCGGCGCATCACGCGGCCTCCGCCTTCAGCACCAGGCGGCCCGTCACCTTGCCCGCGCGCAGGCGCATCAGCGCGGCGTAGGCG
>JAJYFW010000424.1 GCA_021785335.1 Pseudomonadota bacterium | reverse complement strand
GTCGCGGCCGTAGATGCGGCTGATCATCGTGACCTCGATGAGGTAGCCGATCACGGCGGTAAGCAGCGGTGCGACGAGGAGGGAGGGCCAGAAGCCGATATACGGAATGAGGACGTAGGCGAGGTAACCGCCGAGCGCGAGGAAATTGCCGTGGGCGAAATTGATAACGTTGGAAAGGTTGAGGATCATCGAGAGGCCGAGAGAGACCAGCACGTAGAACGCGCCGATGATCAGGCCGTTGAAAAGGTTGAACAGGATTAGCTGGAGCAAGAGGGGCTCTCCGTCGCGGGCCGCGCGGGCGGCGGATATGAAAACCCCTGCCGCCGGCCTTTCGGCGACGGCAGGGGCGGCAGCGTTGCGGTATCCCCTACGCGGGGTACTTCATGTGGCAGCCGGTGTCGGCGAGCGGCAGCACCTTGTTGGCGTCCACCCACTTCTCCGTGGTGAAGACGTCGTAGGGGCTGTCCTTTGCCGGCGGGTGCACTTCGCCAGCGAAGATCGTCGGCATCAGCTCGTGGTCGCCGGCGCGGTAGTAGACATTCTTCTTCTGCAGCGCGACCTCGGGCGGCAGCTCCATGCCTTCCATCGCGTGGGCGAGCTTGATCCCCTCCAGGCTCTTGGCCTTCTCGACGGCGAGCTTCGCGGAGTGGATGGCGACGTAACCGAACCAGTGGCGCGCCGAGGCCGGCTTCTTGTAGGCGTTGTAGATGGCGGCGACGAATTCCTTCACGTACGGCACGCCGGGCTGGTCCCACCACCACTCCATGGAGGCGAAGCCGGCCTGCGCCGCGGGCGGCACGGCGAGGATCGCCTCGAGCTCATAGAGCGTGGCGCCCATGCCCATGTCCTTGTTCATGCCGAACTGCACGAACTGCTTGGCGAGGTCGATCTGCGCCAGGCCGCCCATGTTGTTGATCAGCACGTCCGGCTTGTAGGCCTTGGCCTTGATGAGCGTGGCGGAGTAGTCGCTCGCCGAGATCGGCATGTAGACGTTCTCGTACGTGCCGCCGGCGGCCGTGAGGTAGTGTGCGAAGCTCTGCTTCAGCGAGTGGCCGTAGGCGTAGTCCGGCGAGATCATGAACCACTTCTTGCCGTACTTCTTGGTCAGGAGGCCGGTGACGGCGCCCGCGTCCATCATCGTGGTGTTGCAGACGCGGAACACGTTCCAGGCGCAGGCTGAGCCGGTGATCGGGTCGGTGTGGCCGCCGGGGACGATGTGCAGGATGCCCTTCTGCGTCGCGACCTGGGAGATCGCGTAGGCGATGCCCGAGTTCACGTCGCCCATCGTGATGTTGACGTGGTCCTTGTCGATGAGCTTGCGGATCTTCTCGACGCCGGTGCCGACGTCGTTGGCGGAGTCCTCAACCAGAAGCTCAAGCTGGCGGCCCATGATGCCGCCCTTCTTGTTGATTTCCTCGGTGGCGAGTTTGGCGCCCTGGACCTCGGACACCGCCTGGATCGACAGGCTGCCGGTCAGCGGGTCGACGAAGCCGATCTTGATCGGAGCCTCGCCGAGCGCGGAGACGATGAAGGGCGCCGCGAGCTGGGACGCGCCGATGGCAGCGGCCCCCTGGAGCACACGACGACGACCGAATCCGCCCGACTTGCGTTGGACCATTCCATTAGCCTCCCTGTCATCATGGATGGTGGCCGCGGCGCCATGCCGCTCGACCTGACCTTCCCATGCCGCTCGTTGGCGGATTACGGCACGATGATGGCGGAGCAAGGCGCGCCGTGCAAGAGGGAAGACGGGTCGCAATTTCTTGATTCTTCGAAAGGTGACGGCTCAGCCGTCGGCATTTCGCGGCGCGGCACGCCCGGCTTTGCGCGCCGCCGGGCCTCGGGCAACATGGCGCATCACCTGGAGCTCCGGATCCCGCCATGAGCCATCGCGGCCTGAAATTCGGCATTTTCCTTGCCCCGTTCCATCGCCTCGGCGACAACCCGACGCTGGCGATCCGCCGCGACATCGAGCTCATCGAGTGGCTCGACCATCTCGGCTATGACGAGGCGTGGATCGGCGAGCACCACTCCGCGGGGTGGGAGACCATCGCCTCGCCGGAGCTGGTCATCGCGGCCGCGGCGGAGCGGACGAAGCATATCCGGCTGGGCTCGGGCGTGACGTCGCTGCCGTACCACAACCCGTTCCTGGTGGCGCAGCGCTTCACCCAGCTCGACCACATGACGCGCGGACGGGCGATGCTGGGCTGCGGGCCGGGGGCGCTGGTTTCCGACGCCTACATGCTGGGGATCGAGCCCGCGGTGCAGCGGCGGCGGATGGACGAGGCGCTGGACGTGATCATGGCGCTGCTGGCCGGCGAGACGGTGACGCGCGAGAGCGAGTGGTTCACGCTGCGCCAGGCGCGGCTGCATCTGGCACCCTATACGTATCCGCATTTCCCGGTGGCGGTGGCGAGCACGCTGACGCCCGCGGGGGTGGCGGCGGCCGGAAGGCACGGGCTGGGCGTGCTTTCGCTCGGCGCCGGGCTGCCGGGTGGGGGGGACGCGCTGGCGAAGCAATGGGCCATCGCCGAGGAAGCCGCCGCCGCCAACGGCAAGACCATGGACCGGCGCGAATGGCGGCTGGTGCTCAACATGCACGTGGCCGAGGACGACGAGCGGGCGCTGGCCGAGGTGAAGGTCGGCGAGCGGCTGGAGACCGTGACCTATTTCGAGGAGACGCTGGCGAGACCGCCGGGGCGATCGGAGGATCCGCTGCGCGAGGGCGTTGCCGCCGGCACCACGCTGGTGGGCTCGCCGGAGACCGTCGCGCGGGGCATCGAGCAGCTGATGGAGCGCGCGGGCGGGCCGATCGGCGGCGTGATGTTCCGCGCCCATGAATGGGCGGACCGCGAGCAGACCAGGCGCAGCTTCGAGTTGTTCGCGCGCTGGGTGATGCCGCGCTTCCAGGGGGCGGTCGAATCGATCGCCGCATCCAATGCCTGGACCCGTTCCAACCGCGATACGATCTTCAAGCCCAACGTGGACGCGATACGGCGCGCCTACACGGATGCGGGCAAGGCGGTGCCGGAGCAGTTCGACGCGCGGGTGAGCGGGGCGGGGCCGAAGGGAAGCTAGAGCGTTTTCCGATCAGTATGTGTCGTATCCTGAGGCGGCGAAGTAGTTGG
>JAJYFW010000423.1 GCA_021785335.1 Pseudomonadota bacterium | reverse complement strand
CGGATCACATTCTGTGGATCCTCGGCGCCGGGTCGCGCGCCGAGGCGCTGAAGCAACTCGAAGCCTTCCGCCTGGACGGCATCGTCCAGCGCATCGCCTGCCCGTTCCTGATGCTGCACGGCGAGGGCGACGAGCAGATCCCGCTCGACCTCGCCCGGCTGTGCTTCGACAAGGTGGGTTCGGCACGCAAGACGATGCGCGTGTTCACCCGCGCGGAAGGCGGGTTCCACCACTGCCAGATCGACAATCTCAGCATCGGCGTCGCGGCGATCGGAGACTGGCTGGAGGATGTGCTGGAGCCGGCGCGGTGACCGGGGTCCGGCCGGGAGGGCGGCGATGCTGACTGCCGCCGTGGTGGGCCTCGGCTGGTGGGGCCAGACCATCCTCGATGCGCTGGAGGGCAGCGATCGCCTCCGCCCCGTCGCCGCCGTGACCCGCAGCGCCGCCGGGCAGGCGGCGGCGCGCGCGCACGGCCTTGCCATCACGCCCGACTACGCGGAAATGCTGCGCGACCGACGCATCGACGCCGTGATTCTCTGCACGCCCAATTCGTTGCACCTGCCCCAGGTGCTGGCCGCCGCGGCGGCGGGCAAGAATGTCTTCTGCGAGAAGCCGCTGGCGCTGACCCGCGCCGATGCCAACGCCGCGGTCGCCGCCTGTGCCGCGCACGGCGTGACGCTCGGCGTGGGGCACGAGCGCCGCTTCGAGCCAGCGATCCAGGAGATGCGCCGGCGCGCGGCCAGCGGGCAGTTCGGCACCGTGCTGCAGATCGAGGCCAATTTCAGCCAGGACAAGATGCTCGGCGTGGCCGAGGGCAACTGGCGCCTCTCGGAGGCGGAGGCGCCGGGCGGGCCGCTGACGGCCACGGGAATCCATCTGCTCGATCTGGCGATCAGTTTCGCCGGCCCCGTCGCCGGCGTGCTGACCAGCGTGCGGCAACTCGACAGCCATCTGGTCAACGGCGACTCGCTCGCCGCGCTGGTGATGTTCGAAAGCGGCGCCAATGCGCTGCTCAGCGCGATGCTCGCCACCCCGTTCGCCAGCCGGTTCGCGCTGTACGGCAGCAAGGGCTGGGCGGAAGCGGTCGATCGCGCGCATCCCGACCACCCGGACGGATCCACGCTCACGGTCTGCCTGCGCGGCAGCCGGCCTGAAACGCTCGCCTTTCCACCGACCTCGGCGGTGCGCGCCAATCTGGAAGCCTTCGCCGATGCCGCCGCCGGCCGCGGCGTCTATCCGATCAGCGCGGCGGAGATGATCGCCACCATCGCCGCGCTGGAAGCCTGCGTCCGCTCCGCGGCCAGCGGCGCGGTGGTTCCAGTAGGGAGATGACGTCGCGCCTGGCGAAAGACAGCGCGCCGGCATATCGGCTCGTCACGACAGCAACAGGAAACGGCACATGACGGCGAATTTCGGCATCACCGGTCTTGATTGGCAGCAGCGGATCAACTGGGACCGGCTGCGCACCCACCGGCTGGAGCGCGCGCGGGAGCGGATGAAGGCGCACGGGCTGGGCGCGATGGTGCTCATGTACGACGAGAACGTGCGCTACGTGACCAGCACGCTCACCCCCGGCTGGAACCGGCTGAAGCCGGGCCTGCGCTATGCGATGCTGTGCGGCGACGATCCGCCGGTGGTGTTCGAGCAGGGCGACATCGGCTTCCAGCTCGAGCGCCACTCGCCGTGGATTCCGAAGGATCACATCCGCTACTCCTACGCCTGGATCAAGGGCGCCGCGGGACCCGCCTCCACCCAGCAGGTGCGGAAATTCACCGCCGCGGTGATCGAGGAGATGAAGAAGGCCGGCGTCGGCGGGCAGAAGCTGGGCGTCGATTTCATCGACATCAACATGATCGCGGCGTTCCAGGAAGCCGGCCTCCATTGGACCGACGGCATGTCGCCGATGATGGAGGCGCGCGCCGTCAAGAACGTGGACGAGCAGGAATGCATGCGCATCGTCGGCGCGATCGGCGACGCCGCGCACTGGGAAACCATGAAATTCCTGCGCCCCGGCATCACCGAGAACCAGGTGACCGCGCATATCATGCAGTTCCTGTATTCGATTCCCGGAATGGAGGACGTCGAGGACGTGATCGTCTCCTCCGGCCCCAACACCTGGCCCAACTGGCGCAACTTCTCCGACCGCATCATCCAGCCGGGCGACATCGTGTTCATGGACCTCGCCGCGCTCACCTGGAACGGCTATAAATCGTGCTACTATCGCACCTATTGCGTCGGCCGGGAGCCGACCCAGGAGCAGAAGGACGTCTATAAGAAGGCGCTCGAATGGCTGTATGACTCGATCGGCGCGGTGAAGGCCGGCACCACCACCCGCGAGATCGCCTCGAAATGGCCGTCCGCCGTGGAAGCCTGGGGCTACAAGGACGAGGACCAGGCGGCCGCCAACCTTTGGGGCCACGGGCTTGGCCTCGCGCAGTACGATCCGCCGGTGATCTCGCGCATCTGGTCGCTCGAGCACCCGATCGAGATCCAGCCGGGCATGGTGTTCGCGCTGGAGACCCAGCACGGCAAGCGGTTCGAATGGGGCGTGCGGATCGAGGAGATGCTGATCGTCCATCCCGACCGCACCGAGCTGATCTCGCATTTCCCGGTCGAGCAGATCACCGTGGTCGATCCGATGCCGGGCTACTCGCGGCTGATGAAGTAGCATGCCATGACACGCGCGCCCCGTCTTCTCGTCCCGCTCGGCGATCCGGCGGCGACGGACGCCGATCGTTTCGGCCCCAAGGCCGCCGGCGTGGCCGCCCTGGCCCAGGCCGGCCTGCCGGTGCCGGACGGCTTCTGCATCGACGCCGCGGCCTATCGTTGCCAGCTCGCCGCCCTGGCGCTGGAGGCGACGGCGCGCCGCGTGATGACCACCGAAGGGCCCGAGGCGCGGCGCCACGCGCTGGCGCTGCGCCTCGGCCTGTTGGAACAGCCGGTCGAGCCCGTCCTGGCGGCGACGCTGCTCGCATCCTGGCGCGCCCTGACCGGGGACGGAACCCTCGGCGTGGTGCGCTCCTCGGCGCTGGTCGAGGACCGCGCGGGATCGAGCTTCGCCGGCCAGTTCGAGAGCTTCCTCGGGCTGGCCGACGCCGGCGAGTTCCTCACCGCGCTGCGCGCCTGCTGGG
>JAJYFW010000422.1 GCA_021785335.1 Pseudomonadota bacterium | reverse complement strand
CGCACCGGCAGCAGCACGGTGAAGGCCTGCCAGATCCGGTCGTAGAGGCCGGCGGCGCGGATCTCCTCGATGAAGATCGAATCCGCGCGGCGCAGCAGGTCGCAGGAGGCGCGCGTGACGTCGCCGAGGATGCGGATGGCGAGGCCGGGGCCGGGGAACGGATGCCGCCCCACGATGTCCGCCGGCATGCCGAGCTCGCGGCCGAGCTCGCGCACCTCGTCCTTGAATAGTTCGCGCAGCGGCTCGACCAGCTTCATGCGCATCCGCTCCGGCAGGCCGCCCACGTTGTGGTGCGACTTGATGGTGACGGAAGGCCCGCCGGCGAAGCTCACGCTCTCGATTACATCCGGATAGAGCGTGCCCTGGGCGAGGAAATCGGCGCCGCCGAGCCTGTGCGCCTCCTCGTCGAACACGTCGATGAACAGGCGGCCGATGGTCTTGCGCTTCGCCTCGGGGTCGGTGACGCCGGCGAGCGCGCCGAGGAACAGGTCGGAGGCATCGCGGTGCACGAGCCGGATGTTGAAACGCTCCCGGAACGTGGCCACCACCTGCTCCGCCTCGCCCGCGCGCAGCAGGCCGTGGTCGACGAAGATGCAGGTAAGCTGGTCGCCGATCGCCTCGTGGATCAGCACCGCCGCGACGGCGGAATCGACGCCGCCGGAGAGGCCGCAGATCACCCTGCCCTGCCCCACCTGCGCCCTGATCTTCGCGATCTCCGCGGCGCGGAAGGCGGCCATGGTCCAGGAACCGCGGCAGCCGGCGATGCGGTGGGTGAAGTTGCGCAGCAGTGCCGCGCCCTCCGGCGTGTGCACCACCTCGGGGTGGAACATGGTGCCGTAGTAGTGCCGCTGCTCGTTAGCGCAGACGGCGAACGGCGCCGCCTCGCTCGCCGCCGCCACGCGGAAGCCGGGCGGCAGGTGCGTCACGCGGTCGCCGTGGCTCATCCACACCGTGGCGCGGCCGCCCTTCGCCCAGACGCCCTCGAACAGCGGGGAATCCTCGAGGATCTCGATCTCCGCGCGGCCGAACTCGCGGTGCTCGGAGCGCTCCACCACGCCGCCGAGCTGGTTGCACATCGTCTGCTGGCCGTAGCAGATGCCGAGCACCGGCACGCCGGAGGCGAACACCGCGTCCGGCGCGCGCGGCGAGCCCGGCTCGGTCACGCTCGCGGGGCCGCCGGAGAGGATGATGCCGCGCGGCGCGAAGGCCCGGATGCGTTCGGGATCGGCGTTGAACGGCCAGATCTCGCAGTAGACGCCGGACTCGCGCACGCGCCGCGCGATGAGCTGTGTCACCTGGCTGCCGAAATCGAGGATGAGGATCTTGTCCGCCTCGCCGCCGCCGACGGAGGCGTCCGGGGTGGCAAGGGAATCCGGGGTGGAATGGTCTGCCATGGCGGTTTCCAGCACAGCGCGGGGTGGGGTTCAAGCGCCGGCGGCGGGCGCCACCAGCTGGGTTATCGGCGACCAGGCGAAGGCGGTCTGCGGCACCGCGACGCCGGCGACGCGCACCACGCCCTCGGCCACGGGCCGGCCGCCGAGGCGGGAGTAGAACCAGCGGCTGGGGTTGTCGCGCAGCACCCACAGGAAAGCGTCGCGGCAGCCGGCGGCGGCGAGTGCGGCGCCCGAGGCGCCCATCAGCGCGCGGCCGAGCCCGCGCTCGCGCCAATCGTCGAGCACGTAGAGCGTCTCGATCTCGCCCTCCGCGATGCGGGCACCGCGCGCCGGACCCGCGGTGGCGAAGCCCACGACACGCCCGTCGCCGATCGCGACGTGGACGATGACGCCCATGCGGATCGCGGCCTCGTAGTGGCGCGCCTGGCGAACGGCGGAGAGCCGCGCGAGGTAGGCTTCCGGCAGGATGCCGGGATAGGTGCTGCGCCAGGCCGCGACATGCACCGCGCCGATCGCGGCCGCATCCGCGGGCCCGGCGCGGCGCACCGTCATGCGGCGCGCTCCAGCACCGCGGCGAAGAACCCGTCCGTGCCGTGGCGGCGCGGCGTGGTGGCGAGATAGGGCGAGGTCCCGGAAGCGAGCGCGGGGGAGACGCCGGGCCAGGCCTCGCCCGCCGGCACCACCTTGAAGCCGGGCTCCGCCGCGAGAAACCGCTCCACCTGCCCCGCCCCCTCCTCCGCGAGCACCGAGCAGACAGCATAGACCAGCCGCCCGCCGGGGCGAACCAGGCGCGCCGCGGCGACGAGGATCGCGGCCTGCTTGGCGACGAGTTCCGCGAGGTCGGTTTCCGTGAGGCGCAGCCGCGCGTCCGGGTTGCGCCGCCAGGTGCCGGTGCCGGTGCAGGGCGCGTCCACCAGCACGCGGTCGAAGCTGCCGGCGCGGCGCTTGGCCCATTTGTCGCCCGCCTCCATCAGGTGCCGCTCGACATTGTGCACGCCGGCGCGGCGCAGGCGGCGGACCGCGCCCTCGAGCCGCGGGGCGGAGACGTCGGCGGCGACGACGTGGCCCTTGTTCGCCATCGTCATCGCCAGCGCCAGCGTCTTGCCGCCGGCCCCGGCGCAGTAGTCGAGCACGCGCATGCCGGGCAGGGCGCCGGCGAGCAGGGCGACGAGCTGGCTGCCCTCGTCCTGGATTTCGATCAATCCGTCGCGGAACGCCTTGCCGGTGACGACGGGCCTGCGGCCATCGACGCGCAGGCCCCAGGGCGAATACGGCGTGGGCGCCGCCTCGATCCCCTCGGCGGCGAGGGCCGCGCGGGCGGTTTCGCGGTCGGCCTTGAGCAGGTTGACGCGCAGGTCGAGCGGCGCCTCGGCGAGCAATGAAGCGAGTTCCGCCTCCGTGTCGGGGCCGAAACGTTCGCGCAGGCGCGGCAGGATCCAGGCCGGGACCTCGAGGCGCACGTCGTCGGGCATGCGCGGATGCAGCCGGCTCGCACCCTCGAGCGGGCGCAGCACCGCGTGCTCCGCCTCGGCGAGCGGGCGGGGCGAATGCGGGCTACCGTTGTAGAGCGTGTCGAGCCGCGCGAGCGGCAGGCCCTCGAGCAGCATGGCGGCGGCGATGAGCAGGCGCGCGTCGTCGCTGCGCAGCCGCCAGGTGAGCTTGCGCCAGTCGCGGATGACGTTCCAGACGCGGGCCGAGATCTCGCGCCGATCGCCACTGCCGATGAAGCGCCGGTCG
>JAJYFW010000421.1 GCA_021785335.1 Pseudomonadota bacterium | reverse complement strand
TCAGACGCCGTGTTTGATGGCGATGGTCTTGAGCGAGGCGAAGCCGTACAGCGCCTCGAACCCCTTCTCGCGCCCGTGGCCGGAGCGCCTGGTGCCGCCGAACGGCAGCTCGATGCCGCCCGCGGCACCGAAATTGTTGATGAACACCTGACCCGCGCTGATCCCCCGCGCGAGCCGCAGTGCCCGCGCGATGTCCGCCGTCCACACGCCGGCCACGAGCCCGTAGGAGGTCGCGTTGGCCACCCGCAGCGCGTCCGCCTCGTCCTTCACACGGATCGCGACCAGCACCGGCCCGAAGATCTCCTCCTGCGCCAGCGGGTGCTCCGCCGGCACGTCGCCGATCAGCACCGGCTTCACGTAGTAGCCGCCCGGCGGCACGTTGCCGGCGAGGCTGCCCTCGGCGAGCACCGGCAGCCCGTCGCGCCTCGCCATGTCGAGGTAGCGCTGGATGCGCTGCTGCTGCGCCGCGTTCACCACCGGGCCGCAATCCAGCTCCTGGTCCGGCGTGCCGACGCGCAGCGCCCGGAACCGCGCGGCAAGGTCCTGCGTGAAGCTGTCGTACACCCGGTCCTCGATCAGCACGCGCGACCCTGCGCTGCACGTCTGCCCGGAGTTCTGGCTGATGCCGCGCGTGATGGTCGCCGCGGCTTCCTCCATCGGCGCGTCGGCGAACACCACCTGCGGCGACTTGCCGCCGAGTTCCAGCGTGACGGGCACGGAGTTGCGCCCCGCCGCCGCCTGCACCAGCGCGCCCACCTCCGGCGAGCCGGTGAAACTCACGTGCCCGATGCCGGGGTGGCCGGCGAGCGCGGCACCCGCTTCCTCGCCCAGCCCCGTCACCACGTTGAACGCGCCGGCGGGAAAGCCCGCTTCCTCCGCGAGGCGCGCCAGGTGCAGCGAGCTCAGCGACGTGTCCTCCGCCGGCTTCAGCACCACCGCGTTGCCCATGGCGAGTGCCGCCGCGACGGAGCGGCCCATGATCTGCATCGGGTAGTTCCACGGGATGATATGGCCGGTGACGCCGATCGGCTCGTAGACGGTCATCACCGTGTATCCTTGCAGGAACGGAATGGTCTCGCCGTGCACCTTGTCCGCCGCCCCGCCGTAATACTCGAAGTAGCGCGCGAAGGCCGCGGCGTCGCCCCGCGCCTGGCCGAGCGGCTTGCCCACGTCGGCGCTCTCGATGCGCGCGAGGATGTCCGCGTCGCGCCGGATCAGTTCCGCGAGGCGCAGCAGCAGTCGCCCGCGGCCGGTGGCATCCACCGCCCCCCACGCGCCGGCAAGCGCCGCCCTGCCCGCCCGCACGGCGGCATCGATCTCCGCCGCCCCCCCGCGCGGGATGGCGCCCACCACGGCGCCGGTCGCGGGGTCGAGGACGGGCAGCGTCTGCTCCGTCGCAAGCCACTCGCCGCCGATGAACATGCGGTGGCTGGTCGGGTTCGTGGTCTGGTTCATGGCGGCCATCCGGGTCCGGGGGATCGGGAAACTCGCCGCATGCATATCCCTCTCGCCGGCCGGCGACAATTCGCGCGCCCGTCACCCCTCATGCCCGGATGACAGCGCCCGCGGCGCGCGGCATGCTCGCCCGGGGAGGAACCCATGACTGCATCGCGATCCGGCGCCATCGCCCGTGCCCGCTCCTATTTCCGGGACGGCTCCTATCTCGACCGCCTGCGCGCGCTCGTCGCGGTGCCCACGGAGAGCTTCCCGCCCGACCACAAGCCGGACCTGGAACGATACTGCCGCGCCGTGCTCGGCCCCATGGTCACGGAACTCGGCTTCGCAACCGACGTGCTGGACAATCCGGAGCCCGCGCACGGGCCCGTCCTGCTCGCCACCCGGATCGAGGACGCAACGAAACCGACGGTGCTGCTCTACGGCCACGGCGACGTGGTGCGCGCCATGCCGGAACGCTGGCGCGCGGGCCTCGACCCGTGGACGCTCACCGTCGAGGGCGACCGCATCTACGGCCGCGGCGTGGTGGACAACAAGGGCCAGCACCTGCTCGCGATCGACGCCTTGCGCGCGGTGCTGGCCGAGCGCGGCGAACTCGGCTTCAACGTCAAGCTGATGGTCGAAACCGGCGAGGAGGCGGGCTCGCCGGGGCTGCGGCGCTTCATCGAACGCCACCGCGATCGTTGCGCAGCCGACGTGTTCATCGCGCTCGACGGGCCGCGCCAGAGCCTCTCGGTGCCGGACGTCACGCTCGGCACGCGCGCGGGCCTGGCCTTCGACCTCCTCGTCGATCTGCGCCAGGGCAGCCACCATTCCGGCCACTGGGGCGGCCTGCTCACCGACCCCGCGGTGGTGCTGTCCTATGCCATCGCCAGCATCTTCTCGCGCGAGGGGCGCATCCTGGTGCCGGAGTGGCTGCCGCGCGACATCCCGCCGTCGGTGCGCGAGGCGAGCCGCAACGTCGTCGTCGACGACCTGCCCGGCGCGCCGGTGCCGGACCCCGGCTGGGGCGAGCCCGGGCTCTCGCGCACCGAGCGCATCTACATGTGGACCAGCGCCATCGTGCTCGCCAGCATCAGCGGCCAGCCGGAGGCGCCGGTCAACGCCGTCTCCCCCACCGCGCGCGCCCGCATCCAGGTGCGCCACACCGTGGACGTCAACGGCGACGGCATCATCCCGGCGCTGCGCCGCCACCTCGATGCCAATGGTTTTCATAACGTCACGATCGTCCCGGTGCAGGAGCGCGACGCCTTCCCCGCCTCGCGCACCGATCCGGAAAACCCCTGGGTGCGCCTCGTGGTCCGCTCGCTCACCGAGACCGTTGGGCGCGCGCCCAACGTGATCCCCAATATCGGCGCCTCCGGCCCCTCGGAGTATTTCAAGGAGATCCTGGGCACGCCGGTGATCTGGATCCCGCATTCCTATGGCGGCTGCGGCCAGCACGGGCCGGACGAGCACGGGCTCGGCTCGCTGTTCGAGGAAGGGCTCGGGCTGATGGCCGGCATCTGGTGGGACATCGGCGCCACCGGCCATCCCGCCTGAGCCGCGTCAGCGCCGCCGGCGCAGCGCCGCGCGCAACCCCGCGAGGTCGCGCGTGTTGAGCACGTCCGCCGGCTCGAGCCAGCCGCGCCGCGCCTGGTCGAGGCCGAAGCGCATGAAGTCGAGCTGCGCCGGCGCGTGCGCGT
>JAJYFW010000420.1 GCA_021785335.1 Pseudomonadota bacterium | reverse complement strand
CGCCTCCGCCTGCGCCGCGCGGGCGGAAAAATTCACCGCCACCGCAGCCCCCCGCGCCGCCAGAAGCCGCGCGATCGCCGCGCCGATCCCGCGTGAGGCCCCGGTCACCAGCGCCACCTGCCCATTCCAGCCCATCGCACCCCTCCCCCGGCCGCCCCGCGCGGCCGGGGGCAGCGTAATCCGCCGGCCCAGCAGCCCGAAGCCTCGCCGCCAGGCTGGGCAAAGCGCGCGCCGTCCCCATCTGATGCCCGGCAGCGCGGGCGCGCGGGGGGATCGACGGATGCAGGGCAGCGGCAGATGGCCCGGTTGGGCGCGGCTCGGCGCGGCGGCGGCCGTGCTGGTTGCCGCGATCGCCGCCGGCCCGGCGCGCGCGGCGGACCGGTTCCAGCTCGACCAGCGCTACGGCACGATCGCGTTCACCGTTAGCAACCTCGGCCTGTTCCGCTCGCACGGGGAGTTTGCACGCTTCGCCGGCCGCCTCACGCTCGATGGCGCCGATCCCGCGGCCACCCGCATCGGCGTCACCGTCGCGGCGCGGTCGGTGCGCACCCCATGGGCGCAGGAAACCCAGATGCTGCGCTCGGCCGATTTCTTCGATGTCGCGCGCTACAAGCGGATCCGCTTCGAAAGCGAGACGGTGCGCCCGGCCGGCCCCGGCCGCTACGCCATCGCCGGACGGCTGACGCTGCGCGGCATCACCCGGCCGATCACCCTGGCGGCACGCCTGATCCAGGCCACCGCCGATCCCGCAACCGGGCGGCAGATCGACGATTTCGTCGTCACCGGCACGCTCAGCCGCAAGGACTTCGGCATGACCGCGGACCCGCTGTTCATCGCCGACCGCGTGGGCATCGACATCCACGCCCGCATCATCCTGGCGCACCCGACCCCGCTGCCCCCGGTCCCGACGACGCCCCATGGCGACTGACGGGGCAGCGGACGGCTGGAGCCGGGCCCAGCGGCGCCTCCATTGGGTCACCGCGGGGCTGGTGGCGGCCGGGTTCGCGCTCGGCTGGATCATGGTCGCGGTGCCGCTGCGCGACCTGCTCACCAAGTTCCTGCTGTTCCAGGCGCACAAGACGATCGGCCTGACGGTGGCCGCGCTGCTCATCTGGCGCATGGTGCTGCGCGCCCGCCGTCCCCGCCCGGCGCCGGAAGCTGCGTTGACCGCCGCCGAGCGGCGCGCCGCGGCGGCGGGGCAGGCGGTGCTGTACGCGCTGCTCGCGGCGGTGCCGGTGCTGGGCTACCTGACCGCCTGCGCCGCGCCTTCGGGCATCCCGACCCTGTTCCTGCTGGTGCTCCCGGTCCCCGCCGTCATCGGTCCCGATCCATCTTGGTATGCCGTGCTGCGCGTGGTGCACCGCTGGGCGGCGGTGACGCTGATCGTGCTTGCCGCCGGCCACGGGCTGGCGGCGCTGCGCCACCACCGGCGCGGGCGGGCGGTGCTCAGGCGGATGTGGGGCGGGGGAGGACAGCACGCGGCGCAGTTCTGGGCGGCTTCGGTCCCGCTGCCGCCGGTTCTGGTCATGGTGCCGCCGCCGCTGCTGTATCTCGCGGTGTTTGCCGCCGGCCTCGGCCTCGATGCCCTGCTGCCCTGGCATCCGGCCTGGCTGCGCTCCCCCGTACTCCACGCGATCGGCTGGCTGGCGCTGGGCCTCGGCGCGGCGCTGGCGGCGGGGGGGATCGGGGTGCTGCACCGGCGGCATACCACGGTGATCCCGTTCGGCCAGCCGGCGCAGTTGGTTACGTCCGGCCCGTTCCGGATCTCGCGCAACCCGATCTACCTCGCGCTGACGGTCGGCTTCGCCGGGGCCGCCCTGCTGGCCGGCCGCGCCTGGCCGCTGGTGCTGCTGGCGGTGCCCCTGGCGGTGATGCACCGCATCGTCATCCCGTTCGAGGAACGCCGCCTGCGCGCCACCTTCGGCGCCGCCTACGATGCCTATTGCGGCCGGGTGGGCCGCTGGATCGGATGGACAGGCGGCATGCCCCGCCGCAGTCTGCGCGGGAGGAGACGCCCATGAAGATCGCCCGCATCGAGACCTTCCTGTTCGACCCCGGCACCGCGAAGAACCTGCTGTTCTGCCGCGTGGAGACCGAAAGCGGCCTGCACGGCTGGGGCGAGGCCTATGTGACGCCTGGCAAGGAAAAGCCCGTCGCCGACATCCTCGCTGCCATGGCCGGCGTGGTGATCGGCCGCAGCGCGTTCTCCATCCGCCACACCGCGCAGGTGATCTTCGAGGATTTCGCCATGCGGCGTGCCTCGCTGGAACTTGGGTCCGCGTGGAGCGCGATCGAAATCGCGTTGTGGGACATCGTGGCGAAGCAGGCGGGGATGCCGCTCTACAATCTGTTGGGCGGCGCGTCGCGCGCGCAGGTGAAACTCTATGCCAACGGCTGGTCGAGCGGGACCGAGCCGATCGCGGCGAACGTGCAGCGCGCCCTGGCGGTGAAGGAAGCCGGCTACACCGCGCTGAAATGGGACCCGTTCCCCGGCCCCTGGCGCAGCTTCATCCACCGCGAGGACGAGGATCACGTGGTGCGCTACGTCCGCGCGATGCGCGAGGCGCTCGGCCCCGAGTTCGGCCTGTTCGTCGAGGTGCACCGCCGGCTCGCGCCGATGCACGCAATCCGGCTGGGCAAACGGCTGGCGGAATTCGATATCGGCTGGTACGAGGAACCCTGCCTGGGCGACAACATCGAACTGGTGGCGGAGGTGCGCCGCGCGCTCACTGTGCCGATCGTCACCGGAGAGGCGATGTATTCCAAGGAGGCGTTCTTCCACTGCCTGGAACGCCGCGCCGCCGATATCCTCAACCCCGATGTCTGCAACTGCGGCGGGATTTCCGCGCTGATGGACATCGCCGCGATGGCCGCGCCGCAGGCGGTGGCGATCGCCCCGCACAACTACAACTCGACCCTGGTGGGCCTCGCGGCGACGGTGGCGGTTGCCGCCGTGATCCCGAATTTCTGGATCGCCGAGTGTTTCGTGAACCTGAAACCGGCATGCGATGCGGTGGCCGTCGCGCCGCTGGTCGTGCAGGACGGGTTCGTCGATCTGCCGACGGTGCCGGGGCACGGGATCGATCTCGACGTCGCCGCGCTACGCGCCCGCCCGTATCGCGACATGGGCGGCAAGGGACTGCGCC
>JAJYFW010000419.1 GCA_021785335.1 Pseudomonadota bacterium | reverse complement strand
TGTCGCTGCGGGGACGGAACTGGTGCGGCTCGACTCCCCGCCCCTGCCGACGCGCGAGATCTGGCTGGTGCAGCACGAGGATACGCGCGACGTGCCGCGCATCCGCGCGGTTGGGGACGCGCTGGCGGAAACGTTGCGCGCTGCCGCACCGCTGTTCGCGGGGATCCCGGCGGCGCGCGCGGGACGGCCGGGCGGCAGACGCGGCGGACAGGGGCGCGCAGAGACGGAATGATGCCGCAACGTTTCGCGACGGGTTGGCGGTCGGACCTGGCCTGTTGACGCGCGGCGCGGAGGGGCCAGACTGGGCGCCATGAGCACAGCGATGCCGGCGTCCGCGGACGCCTCGCCCACTCCCTCCCGGCGGATGGATGGGTTCGTGCCCTTGATCCACGACGCGACGAGCGGGCGGATGCGGATGGTGGTGCCGGTGGAGCAGGAGTTGCTCTACCTCACGCGGCTGTCGCATGGGCTCGGGGACATGCGACTGGAGCGGGGCAATCTCAGCCGGCCCAATGTGGTGCGGTTCGAGCGGCGGGGCGGGCGGCTGCTGATGGTGGCGGTCAATTGTGCCTGGCGGACGTCGTCCCCGGAGGCGGCGCAGCGCCGCGCGGTGCGCGAGGCATTCGCGGAATCCGTTCTGTGGGCGTTCGACCTGCTCGGCGAGGAGAGCGGCGGCGCGGTGGTGGATGCGACCGGGTTCCTACTGCGCGACGGGTTCGATATCGCGGGGCAACTCGGTGCGGCGGGCGAAGGGGCGTATGCGCTGGACGCGGCACGGTGCGCGATCGCAGCGGAAGGGACGCGCGCCTTTCCGCTCAACACGCAGGTGGAGAGCATCCTGACCTTCGCCAATCCGAGGGCGCAACAGCTGCCGTTCTGGTTCGGCAACGGGCGGCGCGAGGGGATGGCGGCAGTGGCGCCCGACCCTCGCGCGGTGACGCTGCGGGTTCGCAATTGCTTCGTGAAGCTGCCGGACGAGGGGTATCGGCCGCGGCGCTTCGATCCCCGTTCCTCGTTCTTCAGCAGCGTGATCTTTCACGACTTCGGCCGCTCGCTCGAGGATCCGTTGGATGTGCACTACATCCTGCGCCACCGGTTGGAGAAAGCGGACCCGCGCGCGGCGGTGAGCGCGCCGGTAAAGCCCATTGTCTACTATGTCGACCGCGGAGCGCCGGAACCGGTGAGGAGCGCGCTCGTGGAAGGGGCGCGATGGTGGAACCGGGCCTTCGAGGCGGCGGGGTTCCGCGATGCGTTCCGTGTGGAGTTGCTGCCCGAGGGGGCGGACCCGATGGATATCCGCTACAACATGATCAACTGGGTGCCACGGGGGACGCGCGGGTTTTCCAACGGCAAGATGATCTGGGACCCGCGCACCGGGGAGATCCTGCAGGGAAGCGTGACGCTGACCGCCGGGCGGGAGCGGCATTTGCGCGCGATCGCGGAGGCGCTGACCTCGCCCTATGAGGACGGGACGCCCTCGCCCGAGGTGGAGGCGATGATGCTGGCGCGGATGCGCCAGCTTTCGGCGCACGAGGTGGGGCATACGCTGGGGCTCGACCACAACCACGTGGCGAGCACGCACGGGCCGGATATGTCGGTGTGCGATTATCCGGCGCCGGTGCTCACGCTCGACGGCAACGGGCGCGTCGATCTCTCGCAGGCCTATGGCACGCGGATCGGGCAATGGGACGAGATTTCGATCACCTGGGGATATTGCCAGTTTCCGCCGGGAACGAGCGAGGCGGAGGAGGAGGCTGGGCTCGACCACATCCTCGAGGAGGCGGCACGGCGCGGGCTCTACACCATCGCGCAGCAGGACGCGGTGCCGGAGACCGGCGTGCACCCCATGGCGCATAACTGGGACACCGGCAGCGATGCGGCCGACGAACTGACGCGCATGCTCGATGTGCGCGCGGCGGCGCTGGAGCGGTTTGGCAAGACGGCGATCAAGCCGGGGCAGCCGATGGCCCTGCTGGCCGATGCGCTGGTGCCGCTCTACCTGCTGCACCGCTACCAGACCGAGGCGGCGGTGAAACTGATCGGCGGACTGGATTTCCGTTACGCGATGCGCGGCGACGGGCAGATCGTGACGGCGATGGTGCCCGGCGAGGACCAGCGGCGCGGGCTCGCGGCGGTGCTGGCGACGGTTTCGCCGACGGTGCTGACGCTGCCCGAAGTGCTGCTGCGGATCCTGCCGCCGCGGCCGCCCGAGTACGGACTCACGCGGGATTCATTCCGAGGTCATACCGGGCTGACCTTCGACCCGCTGGGAGCGGCGGAGGGGGCGGCGACACACACGCTTTCGCTGCTGCTCGACGCGCATCGGGCGGGGCGGGTCGTGGAGTACCATCAGCGCGACGCCTCGCTGCCGGGGCTGCACGAGGTGCTGCGGGCGATGCTGGAGGCGACCTGGTTCGCGGCGCCGGAACACGGGCTGGCGCAGGCGGTGAAGCTGCGCGTCGAGCACGTGGCGCTGCGCCACCTGATGGCGCTGGCCGCGAGCGAGCGGGGCTCGGCGCTGGTGCGCGCGGTCGCGGCGGAAGCGATCGAGTGGTTGCGCGCCTGGCTCGCGGATGCGTCGGCGCCGGACGCGGTGACGCGGGCGCACCGGGGCGCGGCGATGGAAACGATCGCGGCCTTCGGGCGCAACCCGGAAGCGTTCCGCGTGCCGGGAACAATGGTACCGCCGCCGGGGATGCCGATCTGAGGCGAGGGTCGGCGGGGCTGGCGCTGCCTCAGGCTGTCGTGGGTTGCGCCACCGTGCTGGGGGCGCGCAGGCGCAGGACGATCTGTGCGAGGACGAGAAGCGCGGTGGCGGTGATGAAGACGGCGCTGATCGGGCGCTGGAGGAACACGGCGAGATGGCCGTGCGAGAGCAGCAACGAGCGGCGGAAATTGTCCTCCACCATCGGCCCGAGCACAAAGCCGAGCATGATGGGGGCGACGGGGAAATCGAGCGCCGAGAAGATCGCGCCGATGATGCCGAAGGCGAGGACTTCCCAGATCAGGAAGAGGTTGTTCTGGGTGCTGTAGACGCCGACCGCGATGAAGAACAGCGCCGAGGGGAACAGCAGGCGGTAGGGCACGCGCAAGAGCCGCACCCAGAGGCCGATCAGCGGCACGTTGAGGACGACCAGCAGGACGTTG
>JAJYFW010000418.1 GCA_021785335.1 Pseudomonadota bacterium | reverse complement strand
CGCGCCACCGCCTGCCGCTCGCCATCCACGCGCAGATGACGGCGACGCACGCCACCACCTCAAACGGCTGGCCCTCGCATCTCGCCGAGGACCACATCGCCATGGCGCACGCGTTCCAGGCGCAGTTGCTGAGCTTCGTCTATGAGGGCGCGTTCACCGCCGTGCCCGGCCTGCGCCTGGTGCTGCTGGAAAGCGGCTTCGCCTGGCTGCCGAGTTTCCTGTGGCGCGCCGACCGCACCTGGAAGGCGATGCGCGCGGAGGTGCCATGGGTGAATACGCCGCCCTCCGCCATCCTGCGCGAGCACGTGCGCATCGCGCTGCAGCCGGCCGAGGCGCCGCCCGACCCTGCGCAGCTCCCGATACTGCTCGAGCAGTTGGGCGGCGACGAGCTGCTGCTGTTCTCCACCGATTGGCCGCACGCGCAATTCGCCGGCAACGACCCGTTCCCCGCCGGCTTCCCCGCCTCCCTCCGCCGTCGCGTGGCGGAGGACAATCCCCGTGCCGTCTATCCCCGCATCGAGGTGAGCCCATGACGCCCGACGACGGACTGGTTCTCGCGGATCGTGCCCGGCACGGCGAGGCGCGGCTGAAAATCATCGACTGCGACGTGCACCACGCGCTGCGCAGTGTCGCCGACCTCAAGCCGTTCCTGGCGATGCGCTGGCAGGAGCATCTCGATCGTTACGGGTTGCGCGTGACGACACCGTTCCTGTCCTCGCCGCAATACCCGAAGGGTGCGCCGGCGCTCTCGCGCACCGACTCCTGGCCGCCCAACGGCGGGCCGCCCGGCAGTGACCTCGCCTTCCTGCGCGAGCAACTGCTGGACCGCTGGGGCATCAGCTTCGGCCTGCTTCACTTCCTGTTTCCTGGCGCGATGGATCAGCGCAACCAGAGCTTCGGCAACGCGCTCGCCCGCGCGCTCAACGAATGGCAGGTGGAGGCCTGGACGCGGCACGAAAGGCGGCTCAAGGCGGGCATCATCCTGCCTGGCGAGGACGCGGACGCCGCGGTGGCCGAGATCGAGCACTGGGCGGGCCGCGGGGATTTCGTTCAGGTGGCGCTCGCCACCCACACGATCGAGCTGCTGGGGCGGCGCCGCTACTGGAGAATCTACGAGGCAGCCGCCGCCGCGGGCCTGCCGCTCTGCCTGCACACCATGGGCTATAACGGCCGCGCGGTGACGCCCGCCGGCTGGCCCTCCTTCTATGTCGAGGAACACCACGAGGTTGCGATCTCGCAACAGACGATCGTGGCCTCGCTGATCCTGGAGGGCGTGCTGGAGCGCATCCCCGCGCTCAAGGTGGTGATCGTGGAGGCCGGCTTCGCCTGGGTTCCGGGCTTCGCCTGGCGGCTGGACCATTACTGGTCGCGTTTCCGCGACGAGCTTGAGCACGTGACGCGCCCGCCATCCGAAACCATCCGCGAGCGCTTCTGGTTCACCTCACAGCCGGCGGACGAGCCGGAAAAGCCGGAGCAGCTGCGCCAGACCATGGACTGGATGGGCTGGGACCGGCTGCTCTTCGCGACGGACTATCCGCACTGGGACATGGACAACCCCGAGCACGCCTTCCGCATGAAGATGAGCGACGAGGAGAAGCGCATGGTCTTTGCCGGCAACGCCGAGCGTGTCTACGGGCTCGCCTGAGTGGCCCGGCACGTCGTCGCGAAGGCGGAGGAGATCCCGCCGGGCAGCCGCAAGCTGGTCACGATCCGCGGGCGGGAGATCGGCATCTTCAACCACGCGGGCGAATATTTCGCGCTGCTGAACCGCTGCCCGCACCAGGGGGGCGCGCTGTGCAAGGGCACGCTGGTCGGCCTCGTCACGTCCAGCGCGCCCGGCACCTACGACTATTCGCGCCCGGGCGAGATGCTGAAATGCCCTTGGCACGGCTGGGAGTTCGACCTGCGCACGGGACAATCCTATTGCGATCCCAAATCGACCTGGGCGCGCGCATACGAGGTGACGGTGGAACCCGGCGAGGCACTGGCCAAGGGGCCGTTCGTCGCGGAGACATTTCCCGTGAGCATCGAGGAGAGTTACATCGTGGTGGAACTGTAGGAACGGCATGACGATCAAGGGGAAGGCGTTCATCGCCGGTGCCTACGAGCACCCGACGCGCAAGGCGCCGGACAAGTCCGTCATGCAACTGCACGCAGAGGCCGCGCGGGGCGCCCTGGAGGATGCCGGGCTCACCAAGGACGACGTGGACGGGTATTTCTGCGCCGGCGACGCGCCGGGCATGGGTGTGTTCTCCGTCGCCGATTACATGAATCTCCGACTGCGGCACGTGGATTCCACGGATACCGGTGGCTCCTCCTACCTCGTGCACGTAGCGCATGCAGCTGAGGCGATCGCGGCGGGCAAGTGCAACGTGGCGCTGATCACGCTCGCCGGTCGCCCACGCAGCGAGGGCATGGCGACCGGCACAGCGGCGCGCCAAGGCAACCCTGGCCAGCCGGAGGTCGGGTTCGAATACCCGTACGGGCTCACCGTCGCCAACGGCTATGCCATGGCGGCGATGCGCCACATGCACGAGTTCGGTACGACATCCGAGCAACTGGCCTGGGTGAAGGTCGCTGCTTCCCACCACGCGCAGCACAACCCCAACGCGATGCTGCGCGACGTGGTGACGGTGGAGCAGGTGCTGGCGAGCCCGATGGTCACCACGCCGCTGCACCGGCTCGACTGCTGCGTCATCTCGGATGGCGGCGGCGCGCTGGTGGTGACGCGCGAGGAAATTGCCCGCGGCCTCAAGCGCCCGCTGGTCCGCGTCATCGGCGCCGGGGAGTCGCCCAAATTCTCGGGCGGCGGCTTCATGGACCTGACCTACACCGGCGCCCGTTTCTCCGGGGCCGCGGCCTTCGCGGAGGCCGGCGTCAAGCCGGCGGATATCCAGTACGCCTCGATCTACGACAGCTTCACCATCACCGTGGTGATCCAGATCGAGGATCTCGGCTTCTGCGAAAAGGGCAGGGGCGGGGCCTTCGTTGCCGACGGCAATCTGATCAGCGGCGTGGGCAAGCTTCCCTTCAATACGGATGGCGGCGGGTTGTGCAACAACCACCCGGCCAACCGCGGCGGCATGACCAAGGTGATCGAGGCGGTGCGCCAGCTTCGCGGTGAAGCGCACCCGAAGGTGCAGGTCCCCGGCTGCACGCTCGCCCTC
>JAJYFW010000417.1 GCA_021785335.1 Pseudomonadota bacterium | reverse complement strand
AAGGGCGCGGACGATCGCCGTCGCGCCGGCCGCATCGACGTGCAGGCCGCGATCGAGGGCGAGGACGACCGCGTGCGCTCGCTCGCCTCGGTGCGCCGCCAGCGTGAGCGCGAGCGCCGCCAGGCGGAACTCGAGGCGCTGCGCGCCGACCAGGTGAAGGTGGTGCGCGACGTGGTGATCCCGGATGCGATCACGGTGCAGGACCTCGCCTCGCGCATGGCCGCGCGCACCGGCGACGTGATCAAGGCGCTGATGAAGATGGGCGTGATGGCGACCATCACCCAGGCGCTCGACGCCGATACCGCGGAGCTGATCGTCCAGGAATTCGGCCACCGCGCGCGCCGCGTCTCCGAGGATGACGTGGAGAGCGGGCTCGAGGGGGCAACGGATACCGAGGGCGAGCTGCTGCCGCGTCCGCCGGTGGTCACCGTCATGGGCCATGTCGACCACGGCAAGACCAGCCTGCTGGATGCGCTGCGCGCGACCGACGTCGCGGGCGGCGAGGCCGGCGGCATCACCCAGCATATCGGCGCCTACCAGGTGCAGTTGCACTCCGGGGCGCGCATCACCTTCCTCGACACGCCGGGCCACGAGGCGTTCACGGCGATGCGCGCGCGCGGCGCCGGGGTGACGGACATCGTGGTGCTGGTGGTCGCGGCCGATGACGGGGTGATGCCGCAGACCATCGAGGCGATCCGCCACGCCAAGGCGGCGGGCGCGCCGATGATCGTCGCCATCAACAAGATGGACAAACCAGACGCGAACCCGGACCGGGTGCGCCAGGCGCTGCTCAGCCACGAGGTGGTGGTGGAGGAAATGGGCGGCGAGACCCAGAACGTGGAGGTCTCGGCGCTGAAGCGCATAGGGCTCGACAAGCTGGAGGAGGCGATCCTGCTCCAGGCGGAGGTGCTGGACCTCAAGGCCAATCCGGGCCGCGCCGCGGAGGGTGCGGTGATCGAGAGCCGGCTCGATCGCGGCCGCGGCCCGGTCGCGACCGTGCTCGTGCAGAAGGGCTCGCTGCACCAGGGCGACATCGTCGTCGCCGGCGCCGAATGGGGCCGTGTGCGCGCGATGCTCGACGACAAGGGGCGGGCGCTGAAGGACGCGGGTCCGTCCACGCCGGTCGAGATCCTCGGCCTCTCGGGCGTGCCGGTCGCGGGCGAACCGTTCGTCGCGGTCGAGAACGAGAGCCGGGCGCGGGAGATCTCCGAGTTCCGCCAGCGCAAGGTGCGCGACAAGGCGGCGGGGGCGATGGGCGTCGCGCGCGGCACGCTCGACCAGATGCTGGCCAAGATCCAGGCCGGCGAACAGAAGGAAGTCGCCGTCGTCATCAAGGCGGACGTGCAGGGCAGCGCCGAGGCGCTTGCCGCGGTGGTGCAGAAGCCGGCGACCGAGGAGGTGCGCGTGCGCGTGCTGCTCTCCGGCGTCGGGCAGATCACCGAGAGCGACATCCAGCTCGCCAAGGCGTCGTCCGCCGTCATCCTCGCCTTCAACGTGCGTGCGACCTCGCAGGCGCGCGATCTGGCGCAGCGCGAGGGCGTGGATATCCGCTACTATTCGATCATCTACGACGTCGCGGACGACGTGGCCGAGCTGGTGCGCGGCAAGACGGCACCCAAGGCTCGCGAGAAGTTCCTGGGCTACGCCGAGGTGCGCAAGGTCTTCGAGATCACCAAGGTCGGCAAGGTTGCCGGCTGCATGATCACCGAGGGCGTGGTCAAACGCGGCGCCGGCGTGCGGGTGCTGCGCGAGGGCGTGGTGATCCACACCGGCGAGCTGTCGCAGCTCAAGCGCTTCAAGGACGACGTGCGGGAAGTCGCGCGCGGCTACGAGTGCGGCCTTTCCTTCGCCAACTTCCACGACCTCAAGGAAGGCGACGTCGTCGAGTGCTTCGAGACGGAGCTGGTCGCCGCTTGACCCAGGCTGGATCGAGGGGTGCTGGCGGCCCGAAGGGCGCGCCCTCGCAGCGACAGCTGCGGGTGGCGGAGGCCATGCGCCACGAGCTCGCCATCCTGCTGGGGCGCGGGGAGTTGCGCGACCCGGCACTCGAGGGGGCGAACCTCACCGTGACGCGCGTCTCCGTGAGCCCCGACCTGCGGCGGGCGACCGCCTTTGTCACCCGCCTCGGCCGCTCGGACGTCGATCTGCTGCTGCCGGCGTTGAACCATGGGGCGGCACATCTGCGCGGCGCCATCACGCGAGCGCTGAAGCTGCGCCTCGCGCCGGAGATCGTGTTCGCCGCGGACGCGACGCTCGACCAGGCGGCAGGGATCGAAGCGCTGCTGCGCTCGCCGGAGGTGGCGCGTGATCTCGGCCCGCGGCAGGACGACGGGAACACGTAAGGCATGCGCCGGCAGAAGGGCCGGGTGCTGGACGGGTGGCTGATCCTCGACAAGCCCGCCGGCCCCACAAGCACCGACATGGTCAACCGCGTGCGCAGACGCTTCGACGCGCGCAAGGCGGGGCATGGCGGCACGCTCGACCCGCTCGCGACCGGCGTGCTGCCGATCGCCTTCGGGGCGGCGACCAAGACCGTTCCCTACGTGATGGACGGCACCAAGCTCTACCGGTTCACGCTGCGCTTCGGCGACGCGCGCGACACCGATGACGCGGATGGGCAGGTGGTCACGACCTCCGACGCGCGGCCGACGGACGAGGCCATCCGCGCCGCCCTGCCCGGCTTTCGCGGCGAGATCATGCAGGTGCCGCCGGCGTTTTCCGCGATCAAGGTGGCGGGCGAGCGGGCCTATGACCTGGCGCGCGCCGGCCAGCCGCCGGAGCTGCCGCCGCGGCCCGCGCGGGTCGACCGGTTCGAACTGATCGAGCGGCCGGATGCGGATACCGCGATCTTCGAGGTCGCCTCCGGCAAGGGCGTCTATATGCGCAGCCTGGCCCGCGACCTCGCGCGCGCGGTGGGCACCGTGGGCCATATCGCGGCGCTGCGCCGGCTGCGCGTGGGTCCCTTTACCGAGGCGCAGGCCTTTGTGCTGGACAATCTGCTCGAAGGAGAGGATACCGCGCCCGCTTCCCCGGACCTGCTGCTTCCGGTCGCGACCGCGCTGGCCGACATCCCGGCGCTGGCCCTGACCGCAGCGGAGGCCGCCGAGCTGAGCCACGGACGGGCCCTGGGCCTGGTCCCACTGCTGGCCCGGATTCCGGGCTCGGCCGAT
>JAJYFW010000416.1 GCA_021785335.1 Pseudomonadota bacterium | reverse complement strand
TCTCCAGGACCGTCCCGCCGCGCCGGCCACCACCTCGTGGAGGAACACCACCTGCCCTTTCCACTCCTTCACCCGCAGCGTGTGCGGGCAAAGCCGGGGCAGCCGGTCGGCCAGTTCGGCCAGTTCGTGGAAATGGGTGGCGAACAGCGTGCGGCACAGGATCGCCGAATGCAGCGCCTCCAGCACCGCCCAGGCGAT
Organism: Pseudomonadota bacterium; assembly: GCA_021785335.1. The sequence goes on along the minus strand of JAJYFW010000416.1, from coordinate 2,980 downwards.
CGCCAGCCCGTCCAGCGTCGCCGTGCCGCGGCCGATCTCGTCCACGATGACGAGGCTCCTGGGCCCGGCCTGGTGGAGGAAGGCGGCGGTCTCCGTCATCTCCACCATGAAGGTGCTGCGCCCGCGCGCGAGGTCGTCCGCGGCCCCGACGCGCGAGAACAGCCGGTCCACGAGCCCGATGCGCGCCGCTTTCGCCGGCACCGGCAGCCCCGCCTGCGCCAGCACCACGGCGAGCGCGTTCTGCCGCAGGAAGGTGGACTTGCCCGCCATGTTGGGGCCGGTGAGGAGCAGTACCCGCTGGCCTGGCGAGAGGTCGCAGTCGTTGGGCACGAAGGCCGCGCGGTTCTCCGCCAGCGCCGCCTCCACCACCGGGTGGCGGCCGGCCTCGATGCGGAATGCCGTGTCGGCCGCGATCTCGGGGCGGCACCAGGTGCCGGACTGGGCGAGGCTGGCGGCGGATTGCAGCGCGTCCGCCTCCGCCAGCGCCGCGGCGCAGGCGGCGAGGCGGTCCTGTTCGGCCAGCGTTTCCTCCACCAGCGCGCGGAAGATCGCGGCCTCGCGCGCCGTGGCGCGGGCCTCGGCCTCGGCGATGCGGCGGTCGAGCTCCGACAGCTCCGGGGCGGTGAAGCGCGCGCCGTTGGCCATGCCCTGGCGCAGCGCCAGTTCCGGAAAGGCGCGCAGCTTCTCCGTCGCGGCGGCCGGCACCTCGATCACGTAGCCCAGCTGCGCGTGGTGGCGGATCTTGAGCGCCGCGACGCCGTAGCGCTGGGCGAAGCCTGTCTGCATGCCGGCGATGACGCGGCGGGAATCGTCGCGCAGCCGGCGCAGGGCGTCGAGCTCGCCATCGAAGCCCTGGGCGATGGCGCCAGGCTCCAGGCGCGGTGGCGCGGGCTCCGCCAGTGCCGCGGCGAGGCGGTCGTGCAGGGCCATGGCCACGCGCATCGCGGCGGCGGCCTCGCCCAGCAGTCCCGGCGCCGCCCCGAGCGCCTCGGCGGCATTGTGCGCGGCGCGGATGCCGTCGCGGATGGCCAGGAGGTCGCGCGGCGAGCCGCGGCCGAGGGAGAGGCGGGAGAGCGCGCGGGCGATGTCCGGCGCCGCGCGCAGCGCCTCGCGCAGGGCGCGCGCGGCCTCGGGCTCGGCGAGCAGCCAGCCCCAGGCGTGCTGGCGGGCCTCGATCGGCGCGGCCTCGGCGAGCGGGGCGGCGAGCCAGGATTCGAGCAGCCGCGCGCCGGCGGCGGTGCGGGTGCGGCGGACGGCGGCGAGCAGCGTGTGGGCGGTGCCGCCGTCGCGCGCGCGCAGGATCTCCAGGCTCGCGGCGGTCGCGGCGTCCATCGCGAGGCGCCCGGCATCGCCCTCGGGCGTCGGGCGCGAGAGGCGGGGCAGGCGGCCGGACTGGGTGGCGCGCACGTAGTCGAGCGCCGTGGCGGCGGCCTGGGCCTCGGCATCCGTGAAATGACCGAAGGCGTCGAGGCTGGCCACACCGTAGGCGGCGGCGACGCGGCGGCGGGCGGTCGCGGCATCCGGGACGGGCGCTTCGGGCGCGCGGCGGGCGGCGAAGGCGTCGAGCGGCAGCGTTTCCGGGGCGAGGATCTCGGCGGGGTCGAGGCGGGCGAGCAGCTCCGCGAGCCTGGCCGCCGGTATTGTTGTGGTTTCGAACTGACCCGTCGAGATGTCGAGCCAGGCCGCGCCAACCGTATCGCGTGCCGGAACGAGGGGGGCCGGAACGAGGGCGAGCAGCCAGTTGGGGCGCGCCGCCTCCAGCAGCGTGTCCTCGGTGAGCGTGCCGGGGGTGACGAGGCGCACGACCTCGCGCCTGATCGGGGCGCGGCCCTTGCCGGGCGGCTCCATCTGCTCGGCGATGGCGACACGGAAGCCGCGGCGGATCAGGCGCTGGAGATAGACCTCCGCCGCGTGTACGGGCACGCCGCACATCGGGATCGGCTTGTCCGCGTGTGTGCCGCGATGGGTGAGCGCGATGTCGAGCGCCGCCGACGCGGCCTCCGCGTCCGCGAAGAACAGCTCGTAGAAATCGCCCATGCGGAAGAAGACCAGCGCGTCCGGCTGCGCCGCCTTGGCCGCGAACCATTGCGCCATGGCGGGGGTTGCCGCCGGCGTCGATGGGGGTTGGGAAGGCCGCTCCATCCTTACCGCATAGCGTTATCGCCGCAGTTGCGAAACGCCTGTCTTGCGGCCGGTGGGAACCCGGTCACAATGGGCGCCAAGAAATCTCGCACCAGCAAGTTTCAGGGAAACGATCCAATGGCCGATGGCAGTCTGCACGAGGGCGACACCCGAACCGCGCGCGTCAGCGGCGAGGAGGCGCTGGCAATGCATGCCGAGGCGCCCGCGGGCAAGCTCGCCACGCGGCTCACCAAGCCGCTGACCACCGCGCGCGATCTCTCGCTCGCCTATTCGCCCGGCGTCGCGGAGCCGTGCCTGCACATCGCGCGCGACGCAACGCTCGCCTACGACTACACGAGCAAGGGCAACATGGTCGCCGTGGTCTCCAACGGCACCGCGGTGCTGGGGCTCGGCAACCTCGGGGCACTCGCGGCGAAGCCGGTGATGGAGGGCAAGGTCGCGCTGTTCAAGCGCTTCGCCGACGTGGACGGCATCGACCTCTGCGTCGACACCGAGGACAGCGAGGCGCTGATCAACGCCGTGCGCTACCTCGGGCCGAGCTTCGGGGGCATCAACCTCGAGGACATCAAGGCGCCGGAGTGCTTCATCATCGAGGAGAAGCTCCGCGAGCTGATGGACATCCCGGTGTTCCACGACGACCAGCACGGCACCGCGATCGTCGCCGCCGCCGGGCTGATGAACGCCTGCCACCTCACCGGGCGCGACCTCGCGGCCACACGGCTCGTGATCAACGGCGCGGGGGCGGCGGCGATCGCGTGCGCGGAACTGGTGAAGGCGATGGGCATGCGCCCGGAGCACGTGATGCTCGCGGACACCAAGGGCGTGGTCTGGCGCGGCC
>JAJYFW010000415.1 GCA_021785335.1 Pseudomonadota bacterium | reverse complement strand
CAGTTCTAAGCCATGTTCGAGCAGTTCTACGGGCTGTCGGCTCCGCCGTTTCAGCTGACGCCCGACCAGCGGTTCTTCTACCAGAGCCGCGGGCATGGCCGGGCCATATCCCACCTCATCTTCGGCCTGTCGCAGGGCGAGGGGTTCATCGTCATCACGGGCGAGGTGGGCGCCGGGAAGACGACGCTGGTGGAGCGGCTCTGGGCGCAGCTCGACCGCGAAACCTACATCATGGCCCGCGTCAGCACGACGCAGGTCTCGGGCGACGACCTGTTCCGCCTCGCCATGGCCGGCTTCGGCGTCAGCGCCGAGAGCACCGACAAGGCAACCCTGATCGCGCATTTCGAGGAGATCCTGCGCGTCCGCCGCGGCGAGGGGCGGCGCCTGCTGCTGGTGGTGGACGAGGCGCAGAACCTGTCGCTGCCAGCGCTGGAGGAGCTGCGCATGCTCTCGAACCTTTCGGAGGAGGGTCAGGCCGGGCTGCAGACCATTCTGCTGGGCCAGCCGCAATTCCGTGCGCGCATCGCCAGCCCCGACCTCGAACAGCTGCGCAGCCGCGTGCTCGCCTCCTACCATCTCGGCCCGCTCGCCGAGGAGGAGACGCGCGCCTATATCGAGCATCGGCTGAAGGCGGTCGACTGGAAGGGAGACCCCAGCTTCACCGACGCGGCCTTCGCAGCCATTCACCGCGAGAGCGGCGGCGTGCCGCGCCGCATCAACCGGCTGGCTTCCCGCGTGATGCTGTATGGCGCGCTGGAGGAAGTGCACAAGATCACCGGCCCGATGGTCGATTCCACCGCTGAGGAACTGCAACGTGACCTCGAGGGCGGCGCGCCGTCGCATGCGGCACCGGTCCCGTCGCTGGCACCGGCGCCGGGGAGCATTCCCGCGGTCGTTTCCGGGCTCGCGGAACTGACCAACCGTGTCGCCGCACTCGAGGAGTCCTCGGCGCGGCGCGAGCGCCTGTTCCAGCGGCTGATGGACGTCTTCGGCGGCGTCAGCGCGCGCGGCTGACGCGGGAGATGCCAGGCGCCGAGCCCCACGGCAGGATGACCGGAACGACGGCCGGCGCGGCGGCGGGCGCGATGACGCTCGACGTCGAGGACTATTTCCAGGTCGAGGCCTTTGCCGGGGTCGTCGATCCGGCGCGCTGGGACGATTTCGCGCCCCGCGTCGCCGCCAACACCAGCCGCACGCTCGATCTGTTCGCGGCCGCCGGCGTTCGCGCGACCTGCTTCACCCTCGGCTGGGTCGCCGAGCGCCACCCGCGCCTGGTGCGCCGCATCGTCGCCGAAGGGCATGAGTTGGCCAGCCACGGCTACGGGCATCAGCGGGTCGACCGCATCGGCGAGGTTGCCTTCACTGCCGATATCGCGCGGGCCAAGGCGCTGCTCGAGGATATCGGCGGCGTGGCCGTCGCCGGCTATCGGGCCCCAACTTTCTCCATCGGCCCGCGCACGCCCTGGGCGTTCGAGGCGCTCGCCGCGGCCGGCTATCGCTATTCTTCCTCCGTCTTCCCGATCCGCCACGACCTCTACGGCGCGCCGGACGCGCCGCGCGGGCCGCATCGGTGCGGGCCGCTGCTGGAACTGCCAATGACCACGCTGCGCCTCGGCGGGCGCAACCTGCCGCTCTCCGGCGGCGGCTGGTTCCGGCTCGCTCCCTACGCGCTGTTTCGCGCGGGGCTTCGCCGCGTGATCGGCGATGGCATACGCGCGATCTTCTATTTCCATCCCTGGGAGATCGACCCCGGCCAACCGCTGATCGCAGGCGCGTCCGCCCGCTCGCGCTTCCGCCACCGCGTCAACCTTGCGGCGATGGAGGGAAAGCTGCGTCGCCTGCTGCACGACTTCGCCTGGGACCGTATGGACCGCGTCTTCGCGCCCGAACTCGCCGCCTGACCATGGCCCTTTCGATCCGCCCCCTCAACGCGGGAAGCGCCGCCGCCTGGGACGCGTTCGTCGCAGCTCATCCGCGCGCCACTTTTTTCCACCGCGCCGGCTGGGCGCGCGCGATCGAGCAGGGATTCGGCCACAAGACGCATTTCCTGCTCGCCGAACGCGATGGCGCCGTCGCGGGCGTGCTGCCGCTCGGCACGGTAAAGACGCGCCTGTTCGGCCATAGTCTCATTTCGGTTCCGTATTGCGTCCATGGCGGACCGCTCGGCGACGAGCCGGCGACCGAGGCGGTCCTGCTTGCCGAGGCGCAACGAATTATGCGCGAGACGTCCGCGCCGGTGCTGGAGCTTCGGCTGCTGCACGACCTCGATCCCGCCGCCTTCGAGGCTGATGCCTGGCCCGCGCGCGATGATCTCTACGTCACTTTCCGCAAGCGCTTCACCGCCTCCGACGAGGCGAACCTCAAGGCGATTCCGCGCAAACAGCGCGCCATGGTGCGCAAGGGTATCGAGCGCGGCCTCGCCTCGGAGGTCTCGCACGACGTGGCGGGGCTGCATCGCATCTACGCGGAGAGCGTGCGCAATCTCGGCACGCCGGTGTTTCCACGCCGCTGGTTCCAGGCGCTGACGGACAGCTTCGGCGAGGATGCGGAGATCGTCACCATCCGCGACCATGGCACGCCGATCGCGGCGGTGATGAACTTCACCTTTCGCGACGAGATCCTGCCCTATTACGGTGGTGGAACGGCGGCGGCGCGCCACGCGTATGCCAACGACTTCATGTACTGGGAAGTGATGCGCCGGGCCGCCGCGCGCGGGCTCTCCCTGTTCGACTTCGGCCGCAGCAAGCGCGGTACCGGCGCGTTCGCCTTCAAGAAGAACTGGGGCTTCGAGCCGACGCCGATCGTGCACCGCTACCGGCTGGCCGCAGGCGCCGCGATCCCCGACCTCAACCCGCTCAACCCGAAGTACCGCCTGTTCATCGCCGCCTGGAAGAAGCTGCCGCTGCCGGTCGCGAACCTGCTCGGCCCTGCGATCACGCGCGGCCTCGGCTAGAGCGTTTTCCGATCAGTATGTGTCGTATCCTGAGGCGGCGAAGTAGTTGGCGCACTCGGCTGGGGTGAAGGTGTCGATGACACGGCCGATGGCGTTCCAGAGGCCGTCGATGGTGCGCTCTGCGGCGTTGCGCAGCATGGCCTTGAGCCTGGCGAAGGCGTTCTCGATCGGGTTGAAGTCGGGGCTGTAGGGCGGGAGGTAAAGAAGGCTCGCTCCTGCGGCCTCGAT
>JAJYFW010000414.1 GCA_021785335.1 Pseudomonadota bacterium | reverse complement strand
CCGGCTTGTAGGTCAGCAGCCGCTCCACCGCGCGCGGCGAAAGCGCCAGCATCCCGTGCGCCGCCTCGCCGCCCAGCACCTTCTGCCAGGACCAGGTGACGACATCGAGCTTGTCCCACGGCAGCTCCATCGCGAACGCGGCAGAAGTCGCGTCCGCGATCACCAACCCCTCGCGATCAGAACGAATAAAGTTCCCGTCCGGCAGCCGCACGCCGGAGGTCGTGCCGTTCCACGCCAGCACCAAGTCATGCGCCGGGTTCACCGCCGCGAGATCCGGCAGCTTCCCGTAGGGCGCCTCCAGCACCCGCGCGTCGGCCAGCTTCAGCTGCTTGACGACATCGCTCGCCCAGCCCGCGGAAAAACTCTCGAACGACAGGATATCCACCGGCCGCGGCCCGAGCAGCGACCACAGCGCCATCTCCACCGCCCCCGTGTCGGAGGCCGGCACGATCCCGAGCCGCCACTCCGCCGGCATGCCCAGGATCGCGCGCGAGCGCGTGATCACCTCGGCCAGCCGCGCCTTGGGCTCCTTCGCCCGATGGCTGCGCCCAAGCTGCGCGCCGGCGAGCGCCGCGAGCGACCAGCCCGGTCGCTTGGCGCAAGGCCCTGATGAGAAGTGGGGGTTGGCCGGACGTACGTCCGGACGCGGAAGGAGCGTCATGTTTCGCTCTCCCTTTCAGAAGAGAAGCGTCCCGGTGGGGGGACGTGGCCCGGCGCCCCCCTAGTCCGGTCGCGTCCTGAATGCAAGCAGGACCGAAGGTCGGTCTTGACCCAGCACCCGCTTGCAGGCGTGGCGGTTCGGGTCCCTGATCGCCCACCGGAGACAACGGAGGGTCCCATGCCGAGCGACCGCCCCGATGGGAATGACCCCTACGATCTGCGGCGCTTTCTTGACGCCCAGCGCGAACAGTACACGCCCGCCCGCGCGGAACTGAGCCGCGGCATCAAGCACGGTCACTGGATGTGGTATATCTTTCCCCAGCTCAGGGGCTTAGGCCTCAGCAGCACGTCGCTCTACTATGGAATCTCGGGAAAAGAGGAAGCTCTGGCCTACCTCCGCCACCCGGTCCTCGGCTCCCGCCTGCGCGAATGCACACGGCTTGTGAACGCAATCGAAGGCAAAACGATCCGGCGGATATTCGCCTCTCCCGACGACATGAAGTTCCGCTCCTGCATGACCCTGTTCGCGGAAATCACCGCGGAAGGCACGGAATTCAGGGAGGCTCTCGAGAAATATTTCGGCGGCAAGCCCGACCCGGCCACCCTCGCGCGTCTCTGAAACGCCGCCGCGCGATCGGTCCGCCTACCCCCGCCCCGAATCAAACAGCTTCCGCACCTTCTCCATGTCGTACGGCCGCTCCGCCAGCGTCTCCGGGTCCCACTCGTGCCGGTCGGCGGCGAAGAAATCCCCGCCATAGACATGCAGCGCCCCGGTCACGCGCGGGATCGGATTGATCACGGAATGAATCACGTCCTCGCCGAACGCGGCCACGTCCCCGTCGCCCATGGACTTCGCCCCCGCCGCCTCCACCCGGTGCCTCGCATCCGCCGGCAGCCGCCGCCACAGCACATTGTCCTCGCGCCCGGAATAAATCCCGATCACCGCCCACATCGCATGGTCGTGCGGCATGATCACCGCCCCCGCCGGCCAGCAAAGGTTCAGCACCGTCAGCCGGGGCGAGCGGTACAGCACGTCGATCCCGCCGCCCTTCACCAGCCCGATCCCGCGCTCGACGTCGCGCGGGTCCGCCACCGCCCGCTCGACGAGCTCCTTGATCGCCCGCCGCGCCGCGGCCCCGTCCGCCGCCGCGTCCACCGCGCCGATACATTCCTCGACGAAACGATCCCGGTCGAACATGGTCCCCTCCCCGTTCCCGCCGTAACCTTCCCGCGCCGAGGCCCGCCTGTCCAATGACTTCGCGGCCAGCGCCTACGCCGGCCAGGCCGTCCCCAACGGCCCCTGCCCCTTGCCCAGTCCCGGCGCCGCCACAATCGCCGCGCGCAAATACGCCCGCCCCGCCGCCACCGCCTCGCGCAACCCCCGCCTCCGCGCGAGATGCGTCGCGATCGCGGAGGAAAGCGTGCACCCCGTCCCATGCAGATGCCGCGTCGCGATCCGCGCGTCGGCGAACGTCGCCACCCCCTCGGCGTCCACCAGCACGTCGGTCAGCACCTCGCCCGCGAGATGCCCGCCCTTCACCAGCACCGCCCCCGCGCCCATCGCCCGGATCGCCCGGCCCGCCCGCGCCATCGCCTCGACATCGCCCACCGCAAACCCGCACAGCGCCTCGGCCTCCGCAAGGTTCGGCGTCACCAGCGCCGTCCGCGCCAGCAGCGGCGCCAGCACGTCCCTTGCCGCCCCCGCCAGAAGCGCCTCCCCGGTCGTGGCCCGCAGCACCGGGTCCAGCACCAGCGGCAGCGCCGGCCATGCCGCCAGCGCCCCCGCCACCGCCGCCACCGTCGCCGCGTCCCCCAGCATGCCGCACTTCACCGCGTCGGCACCGATATCGGCCAGCACCACCCGTATCTGTTCGGCAACGATTGCCGGCGGCACCGGATGCACCACGTGCACCCCCAGCGTGTCCTGCGCGGTCACCGCCGTCACCGCCGTCATCGCGAAGCCGCCGAGCGCCGTGATCGCCCGGATATCCGCCTGGATGCCCGCGCCGCCCCCGGCATCGGAGCCAGCGACGCTGAGCACCCGCGCGATCACATCCGCCTCAGTCGGCCGCGCGCGCGATCTCGTCGCACAGCGAGTCCACTAGGCTCGCCACCAGCCTCTCGTCCTCCGCCTCCGCCATCACGCGGATCACCGGCTCGGTCCCGCTCCTGCGGATCACCAGCCGCCCGGCGCCGCCAAGCTCGCGTTCCGCCGCCGCGATGGCCGCGCGCACGCCCTGCGCCTCCAGCGGCGACTCGCCCTCGAAACGGACGCTGCGCAGCCTCTGCGGCAGCGGCTGGAACACCTGCAGCACCTCGGAGGCCGGCCGTCCCTTCTCCACCAGCACAGCCAGCACCTGCAGCGCCGCCGTCAGCCCGCAGCCCGTGGTACCGTGGTCAAGCAGCAGGATATGCCCGCTCTGCTCGCCGCCCACGTTGCACCCGGTCCGGCGCATCGTCTCCATCACGTAACGGTCGCCGACGCGCGTCCGGTGCAGCGTCAGCCCCAGCCCAGCGAGAAACCGC
>JAJYFW010000011.1 GCA_021785335.1 Pseudomonadota bacterium | reverse complement strand
GCGCGTGCTGCGCGCCCCGGCGCTGGTGCTGCGCGAATCCGACTACGTCGCCGCCTCGCGCGCGGTCGGCGCCTCACCCTGGCGCCTGCTGACCCGCCACGTGGTGCCGAACCTTGCGCCGGTGATTCTGGTGCAGACCTCCCTCTCGCTCTCCACCGCGATCCTGGTGGAGGCATCGCTCTCCTTTCTGGGGCTCGGCACCCAGCCGCCCGCGGCCTCGCTCGGGCGCATGCTGTCCGACGCTCGTTCCCTGCTGACCTTCTCCCCTTGGCCCGCGGTGTTCTCGGGGCTCGCGATCCTGCTCGCCGCCCTCGGCTTCAACCTGGTGGGCGACGGGCTGCAGGACCGGCTCGACCCGAGGCTGAGGGCACGATGACCAGCCTGATGCGCACCGAGACGCTGGAGGCGCCGGAGGCGGTGGCGCGCTGCCTCGCGGGAGCGGATTTCGCGGCTCTCGGCGCGCGGCTGCGCGCCCTCGACCCGCCCTTCGTGCTGCTCTCCGCGCGCGGCAGTTCCGGCCACGCCGGCACAGTGCTGCGCTACGTGCTGGCGCAGGAGCTGGGCCTGGTCGCGGCCGCCGGCATGCCTTCCATCGCCTCGGTCTATGGTGTGCGCCAGAAACTCAGGGGCGCGCTGTTCCTCGCCGTGAGCCAGTCCGGCAAAAGCCCGGACCTGATCGCGGAGGCGCGGTCGGCGCGGGCGGGCGGTGCCTTCACTCTCGCCATCGTCAACGACGCCGCCTCGCCGCTCGCTGCCACCTGCGAGGCGGTGCTTGATATCCGCGCGGGTCCGGAGCGAAGCGTTGCGGCGACGAAGACCGTGCTGGCGACCATCGCGGCCGGCCTCGCCTTGATCGAGACCTGGAGCGGACACGCAAGGCCCGGCCTGGCACGGCTTCCCGCGCGCCTGCGCGAAGCGGCGGCGCTCGATTGGTCGGCGCTGGAATCCCTGCTGGCCACGGCACAGCACCTCTTTGTCGTCGGCCGTGGTCCCGGCCTCGGCATTGTGGAGGAGGCGGGGCTGAAACTCGCTGAGACCTGCGGCCTCCCGGCGCTGGCCTTCAGCGCCGCCGAACTGGCGCACGGGCCGCGTGCCCTGGCCGGCGCCGCCTTCCCGATCGTTGCCCTGCTGGCCGAGGATCGGGCGCTGGCGCCGGCGCGCGCCGTGCTGGAACCGCTCGCCGCGGGCGTTCCGATGCTTTCGACGGTCGATCTCGCCGGTGCCGCGCGCCTGCCGTCACTGCCGCCGGACGACCCGGTTTGCGACCTCGCCACATTGCTGCTGCGCTTTTATCTCGCGGCCGAGGCTGCCTCACGTTCCCGCGGGCGGGACCCGGACCGCCCGCCGGGGCTCGCAAAAGTCACACGAACCGTCTGACCCGCTCAGACCGCTTGGCTGTGCCGTCCGGCGAGCGCGAGCCGCGTGTCGAACAGCGCGGCGATGCTGCGCAGGAACGGGCGGCCCTCCTCACGCACGCGGATGCGCCCGTGATCGAAGACCAGCAGGCCGTCGCGCTCCATCGTCCGCAGCGCCGCCGTCGGCCAGGCGAGCGGCAGGTTGTGCCGCCGCGCCACGGCGCCGAGATTGACCGAGAGGTCGCACAGCAGGCGCGAGATGATCTCCGCCCGCATCCGGTCCTCCGGCGTCGGCGCGATGCCGCGCGCGACCGGCAGCCGCCCGGCGTTCAGTGCCTCGCGCCAAGAGGGAACGTCCGCGTGGTTCTGCACGAACCCCTGCGGCAGCGTGCCGATCGACGAGGCCCCAAAGCCGAGCAGGACCGGCGCATCGTCGGTCGTGTAGCCCTGGAAGTTGCGGACCAGATGTCCCTCGGCCGCCGCCCGCGCGAGGCTGTCCTGCGACCTGGCGTAATGGTCGAGCCCGATGGCGACGAAGCCCGCCTCGCGCATGGTGGCATCGATCGCCGCCCGGCTGGCGAAGCGCTCGAGCGGCCCTGGCAAAGCCGCCTCGGGCAGCAGCTTCTGGCGCTGGCGCATCCAGGGCACATGCGCGTAGCCGAACACCGCCACCCGATCGGGGGCGAGGGCCAGCGCCCGGCGCGCCGTCTCCGCCGCGCCCGCCGGCGTCTGGTGCGGCAGCCCGTACATGAGGTCGAGGTTGATCGAACGCACCCCGATTCCGCGCATGGCGGCAACCGCGGTCGCGGTCTGAGCATGCGACTGGATGCGCCCGATCGCCTGCTGCACCTGCGGGTCGAAATCCTGGACCCCGAAGCTGGCCCGGCGCGTACCGATGGCTGCCAGCGCCGCTATCCGGTCGCCGCCGAGATGGCGCGGATCGAGCTCGACCGCCACTTCGGCGTCGTTCTCAAGGTCGAAATGCTGGCGCAGCGCCGCGTCGACCTCGCGCATCGCTTTGCCCGGCAACGCGGTCGGCGTGCCCCCGCCCCAGTGGATGTGCGTCACGCGCCGACGCTTGCCGAGCGCCGCGGCAACCAGTCCGATCTCGCGGACCAGCAGGTTCGCGTAGCTCTGCCGTACATCCGCCCGGCGCGCGACCGTGGTGCTGCAGCCGCAGTAGAGGCACAGCTCGTCGCAGAACGGCACATGCAGATAGAGTGACACAGGCGCCGTCGGATCCGTCGCCGCGAGCCAGGATGCATATGTGTCCGCGTCCACCGACGGTCCGAAATGCGGCGCCGTCGGGTAGGACGTGTACCGGGGAACGTCGCCGCCATAGCGGGCGAGCAGGGTGCGAATGTCCATAACAATTATGATGCCCACCCCGGCCGCACCGCGACTTGATCTGCGTCAACGACCCCACATGGATTTCCGCGGAAATTGCTTTTGGAGGTTCCCATGAGCATCAAGGACATCGCCGTTCTCTTCGACGCCAGCGAGGGCGGCACGAAGGTACTGGACACCGCCGCCCGCCTGGCAGTCGCGTGGGAGGCGCGGCTCGAGGGCGCCGCGATGGCGGGCGCCGAGGAGGCGCCATGTGCCTCGCTTTTCGCCGAGACCGTGCGTCGGAACGGGCTCGAGGCCGGATCGCTGACGGCGGGGACGCGCTCCGCGAAGCTGGCGCTCGCCCGCCGGTCGGACCTCGTGGTCCTGGGCCAGGCGGATCCGCGTCGCCGCGACACCGCGATCATGCGGGAGGAGATCGAGGCGGTTCTGATGCGGGTCGGCAGGCCGGTGCTGATCCTCCCCTATGTCGGCAGCTTCGACCTGCCGCCGGGCCGGGTACTGATCGGCTGGAACGGCAGCCGGGAGGCGACGCGGTCGGTGCACGACGCGCTGCCGCTCCTGAAGCGCGCGGAAAATGTCACCGTGCTCTCGGTCGCGACGGATCCCAGCGATGACTGGGAGGTCGAGATCGGCGCGGTCGACGTCGCCGCTCACCTCGCGCATCACGGGGTGAACGTGATGGTTTCGCGCACCGTCGCGGACGGCGTTCCGGAAGCAGCGGCGCTGCTCAACGAGGCCTCCGATCTCGGTATCGGGCTGCTGGTCACCGGCGCCTATGGCCAGACGCCGATGCGTGAGCGTGTGCTTGGCGGCGTCACCCGCAGCCTGCTCGAGGGAATGACGGTGCCGGTGCTGATGTCGCACTGACGCCGCGTCAGGCGGGGCGCAGTCCCGTCATCGAGCCTTGAGGCGCAGGCTCGCCAGCGCCCCGAGCGCCGCAAGGGCGGTTCCCATGGCGAACACGGCGACCCCGCCATGGCCGGCGCCCATCGCGAGTTCCTGCGCATAGCCGGTGGCGTTGGCAATGAGGCCTGCGACTGCGGCACCGAGCGCGTAGCCCGTGTTCTGCGTCGTCGGCAGCAGCGCGGCGGCAAGATCGCGCTCGCCCTCCGGCGCGGCCTCGGCCCCGACTTGGTTGAGGAAGCCCCAGCCCAGGCCGAAGCCGACCCCGATGGTGACCTGGGCAGCGAGCAGGGGCAGCAGCGCATGGTGGGGGATGGCGAGCGTCGCCGCGGCAAGCCCGAGCGCGGTCAGGATCGCGCCGGCGCGGATGCAAAGCACGGGCGTCAGCCCGCGCGGCAGGGTCACGAGCAGCGCCGACGCGCTCCACGACAGCGCCATCGTGGCGACGACAATGCCGGCGACGACCGGCCGGTAACCCCAGAGATTCTGGACCGTGATGGGCAGGAAGACCGAGGTGCTCGCCTGGCCGAGCGGCATCAGCAGCGCTACCCAGAGCACGGCGCCGAGTTGGCTTGCCGGCCGAAAAGCGTCGCGGGGGAAAAGGCGCACCGTGGCCAGGCGGTCGGCGGCGACCACGCCCACGAGCGCCGCCCCGCCACAGGCGAGCGCCAGCCAGGCGATGTCCCCGGCGACCGAGGCGATTGCCACGAGTATGATCCCGGCGGCGAGAAACGCGAGGCGGGACACGGGAAGCCGCTGGCTTGCTTCCACGGCGCTGCCTGGCGGTGCCGAGCCGAGTACGAGCGCGGCAAAGGCCGCGATCAACGGCAGGTTCATCAGCAACGCGACCCGCCAGGACAACAACTCCGTCAGTAAACCGCTGGCGAGCGGCCCTACCAGTGCGCCTACCGCCCACACCATCGCCATCGCCCCGAGCGCCTTTGGGATCAGCTTGCTGGGCAATCGCTCGGCCAGCAGCGCGTATGCGGAGGCCCCGATCGCACCCTCGCCTGCGCCTTGCAGGGTCCGCCCGATCAGCATGACCGGCATGACCGGAGCCGCCGCCGCGGCAAGTGAGCCGATTGCGAAGCATGCCGCCCCGGTGAGCATCAGGCGGCGCGATCCGAGTTGCTGCTTGAGGAAACCCGTAGCCGCGCCAACCACGATCGCCGCGATGAGATACAGCGTGTTGACCCAGGCGAGGAAGCGCACGCCGCCGATGTCGCGCACCACCGAGGGCATCGCGGTGGAAACGAGGAAGACGTTCATCGCGTAGATCGCCTCGCCGAGGCAGGCGGTGGCGGTGATCCGCCCGTTATGGCCACGCAATACGTCGCGCCACACTACGCTATCTCCTTCCCCGGCTCCTCGTTGGCCGGCGCGCGCCATCCGGTCGCGCAACGGTGATTTGCCCGCGACATGGCGTCACGTTACGCTCACCTACGGAACAACGTCGGGGCGCATGATGTCCGAGCCGATCGAGTTCTGGTTCTCGGTGGCCAGCACCTACACGTATCTCTCGGTCTCGCGTATCGCCGACGTTGCGCGGCGCGAGGGCGTCACCTTCATCTGGCGTCCCTTCGGCGTGCGCGCGATCATGAAGGAACAGAACAACATCCCCTTCATCGGCAAGCCGGTGAAGACCGCGTATATGTGGCGCGACATCGAGCGCCGTGCCGCGCGGCTCGGTGTTCCGGCCAGGGTGCCGGCCCCGTATCCTCTCACCGCTTACGACACCGCGCACCACGTCGTAATGGTCGGTTTCGCCGAGGGTTGGGGCGAAGACTATGTCCGCGAAACCTACCGGCAGTGGTTCGGCGAAGGGCTGGAACCCGGAACCGAGCCCAGCCTCTCCGCAAGCCTGCGCGCTGTCGGTCAGGACGCCACCAGGGTGCTCGCCGAAGCCGCCGCGCCCGCCGCTGCCGACGCGCTCGCGGCCGCGACCGAGGCGGCGAAGGCGCGCGGCGTGTTCGGATCGCCAAGCTTCGTCACCCGCGGCGAGCTGTTCTGGGGCGACGACCGCATGGAGGACGCGATCGAGTGGTCGCGACAGCGAGCGCTCGTGGCCCGCCTTTCCGGTCTCACGGCCGGCTTGGCGCGATGAAGCGCCAGGGGCTCACCTCCTCCGCGAGCTTCGTGCGCACATGCACCAGCGCCGGCCCGTTGACTTCAAGCGCGGCTGCGAGCGTGTCCGCGAAGTCAGCGTCGCGCTCGACCCGGAACCCGGGCACGCCGAAGCTCTCGGCGAAGCGCACGAAATCCGGGTTGGCGAGATCCGCCCCCGCGTGCCTTCCCTCGAACAGCCGCTGCTGGTCACGCTTGACGTTGCCGTAGGCGCCGTTCTCGAACACGATCACGGTGACGCCGAGGCGGAACTGCACCGCGGTGGCAAGCTCCGTCGCGCCGAACAGGAAGCCGCCATCACCGGTGAGCGAAATCACCTTGCGTCCCGGATTCGCGGCGGCCACGCCCAGTGCCGTGGGAAAGCCCGATCCGAGCGTGCCCTGGAATCCTGAGGAGATGATCGTCCGCGGACGATGCACCGGGAACGCGAACCAACTCGTGTAGCCGGCCTGGCACATCTCATCGACCAGGAATCCGTCGGCGGGCAGGGCGGCACGGATCTTCTGCAGATACTCGTGATGCGGGCGCGCTTCCGTGATGAGCGCGGCGGCGGCGCGTTTCGCGTTGGCAACATCCTCGCGCCGACCGGGCGCGGGGCCGGGGCCCAGGGCCGCCACCAGGGCGGCGGTCGCCGCCGGCGCGTCGGCAACCAGCGCAACATCGGCGGGCAGGCGACGCATCTCCACCGGATCGATATCGATGCGGATCAGCTTCGCCGGGGTCGGTTGGCGCGTCCACCGCCAGCCGGGTCCTTCCAGCCGCGAGCCGATGCCGATCACGAGATCCGTCTGCGGCCAAAGCGCATGCACCGCGGCAACGGTAATGGAGAGCGGATGGTCGTCATCGAGCACACCGCGCCCGCTGCGATAGCTGACCACGGGTGCCCCAAGGCGCTCGGCGAGCGCGCGCACCGCGTCGCCTGCCACGACCGCTCCGCCGCCCACGACAATCAGCGGCGCCTTGGCGGCCAGCGCCAGCTTCGCCGCCTCCGCGATGCGCGTCGGGTCCGGTGCGGGGGGCGCGATGGCGGGCAGGGGATCGACTGGCGTCACCTCGCCTGCCTCCTGGAACTTGTCCCAGGGCATCTCGAGCGTCGCCGGGCCCCGCCGCCCTGCCATCATCGTCTGGAACGCTTCAGCAACGAGGCGCGGCGCCGCCTCGGCGTCTTCGATCCGCTCCGCGCGCTTGGCGAGGGTGCGCAGGGTCGCGAGCTGGTCCGGCAGCTCGTGCAGATGACCGCGCTCCCGGCCGAGGAAGCTGCTAGGGACCTGGCCGGTGACGCACAGCATCGGCGCGTTGATGCCGGCCGCGGTGGCGAGCGCCGCGGTGGTGTTGAGCACGCCGGGCCCCGGCACCACTGAATAGACCGCCGGTTTCCCTGTCGAGGCTGCCGCCCCGAGTGCCATGTACGCGACCCCCTGCTCGTGGCGCGCATTGATCACGCGGATGCGGTTGGCCTCGCGCGCCAGGGCGTCGAACAATCCATAGAGCTGTACCCCGGGCAGGCCGAAGACGGTGTCGATACCGTGGGCGAGGAGCGAGGCGACGATGGCTTCGCCACCAGTCATGCGGGGCATAGGCGTCTCCTTGGGGCGTTTCCGATGTTGCCGCGCACGCTGCCACGCATGTGCGGGCGTTGGAATGCCGGATCAGGTCTGCGCGACGCGCGTGGCGGGCGCCCGGCACGACACTGGATCCCTGTCGCTGGACGGGTGGCGGAGCCGATTTGACTCGCCTGAAACGCGCTCCGACATTGCCGCAACACGGCCGCAACATCCGCAAGGATATTCGGCGCCACCGCTTCGTTCTCCAGGGAGGGGGCCTGCGAGGTCGAACGCGCTCATAGAGGTCGCTGGCCATCGCGGCGCTGGCGACGACGACCCGGGCGCCGAAATCCTCGCCGGTACTGGCCTGGCATCGGCGCGTCATCACCGGTATCCGCAGTCCGGAGCCGGTTTTCCTGGCGACATCGGTGATCGCCGCCGCATCGGTCGTGGCGCCCAGGGTAACGATGGCGCGCCCGGCTTGCGCGGCGGCTCAGGGATCGGATGATCGGCATTCTCGGCCAATGGGCGTCAGGAGAAGGCATGCGAAAATTCTCGGCCGTGGTGTTGCTGCTGCTGTCGGGCCTGGCTCTCGGGGGTTGCGTCGTGGTCCGGCCGCCGCCGCCGCGCCCAGCCGCGCATTGGGTGCCGGGCCATTTCAATTGGCACGGCGTCTGGGTTCCCGGACAGTGGGTGTGATCGGCGCAGCGTAACCCGCAGGCGGCCCTGACCGCCCGTTGACCAGCCGCCGCCAGTCGCCAATCTTGGCGGCATGACTGCGGCACCCAAGCAGGCGGCACGCGACGTGCCGCAGGAGATGTCGCGGCGGCTGATCGTCGGGCTCGACCTGCCCACGGCTGCCGCCGCGCGCGCGATCATCGAGCGTCTCGACGGCATCGTTTCCTTCTACAAGCTGGGCCCGTGGCTCGCTTACGCGGAAGGGGCTGAGGCGCTGATCCGCGACCTCACCACCGGCGGGCGCGAGCTGTTCCTTGACATGAAGCTCCACGACATCGGCCAGACGGTGGAGCAGGGCGTAGCGCGTGCCGCCGAGCGCGGGGCGAGCTTCGTGACAGTCCATGGCGAACCGCAGGTCATGGCGGCGGCCGTGCGCGGCGCCGCCGGCACGCCGACCCGGATTCTAGCCATCACGGTCCTGACCAGCCTCGATGACGCGGCGCTGCACGAGGCCGGTTACGCCGAAGGGGTCGAGGCATTGGTTCGGCGCCGCGCCCGCCAGGCGGTGGAATGCGGCGTGCACGGCATCGTTGCCTCGGCCGCCGACGATCCGCGTGCCCTGCGTGCGGCGGCCGGCAATGATCGACTGCTGGTCATAACGCCCGGCATCCGCCCTGCCGGCGCCGCAAAGGGCGACCAGGTGCGCATCGCGACCCCGGCGGAGGCCCTGGCCAGGGGATCGGATTACCTGGTGGTCGCGCGCCCCGTAATCGCCGCCCCCGACCCCGCGGCAGCCGCCCGCGCCATCCTCGCAGAAATGGGCGCGGGCGGGTCCTCGTAGCCTAGCCGGCCGGATGCCCCATGCGTTCATGCCCATGAGGCCCATGGCGGAACGGCATGTGGTCGAAGTGGTGCGGGTGCGGCGGCTCGATCCTTGTCATGTGCTGGGCGTCGGGCCCGATGGCCCGGGCGGCGATCATGCGGCCAAGCGGCCCCTGATACCCCACGCCCTGCACTGAAATCGTCTTGCCCACCGCCAGCATGGCCGCCATCTGGGCCGCGTCGCGCGGCGGCATGCGGACCTGCGTGCCGTCGGACAGCAGCACGCCGTTCACCGTACCGCGAGGGTCATGCAGGGGTTCCTTGATCGTGCCGGTCGCCTGCAGCTTCTGGCCAAACCAGTGGTGTCCCCATCGCGGCGGCTCAACGTTGACGGTCGCGTGCGTGGCGTCGTTGGTGACGCTCATCGCAGCCACCATGGCGCCGTTACGAGTGCGCAGCCCATGCACGGTCACGGCGTCGCCGGGCCGGACGGCGTAGACGAGCGCCGTGCTGTCGAAGGGCGGTACATGCACCTCGACGCCGTCGGCGAGCAGGAACCCATCCACGTCGCCGCGCGGTGTCACGGTATAGCTCGCCACCTTGCCGCTCACCGCCGGAAGCTGATTGGGGTCGAAGGGACCGGCGCCCTGCGCGAAGGCGGGCACCGCCAGGACGAGGCTGGCCGTCGCGGCAAGCAGCGTGGTCTTGAAGCGCGTCATGTTGATCTCCGTTCTGCCGGGCTCCGATGCCCGGGCGCGGATCACGCAGCAGCCGGCGTGCCAAAACATAATACTTTGAATTAACTACGTTTGCGGGCTCTCTCGAGGGGGAGCGCCGTCGTCTTCGCTGACACCGTCTGTCCGGCTTCCGGACATCGTGGGGTCCAGCCGGCGGAGTTTCTCGTAGAGCAACTGCCGGTGGATCCCGAGTCGCCGCGCGGCCTCCGCGCGGTTGCCTCCCGTCGCCTCCAGCGCCTCGCGAATCATCCTCGCCTCGAGTTGCGCAACGGCCTCCGCGAGCGTCGACGCCTGCGGCTCAGGTGGCGGATGGACCGCGCCCAGGAAATCGAGTTCGGCCACCTCGACGATCCGCCCCCGACCCAGCGTCGCGACGCGTTCCATCGCGTTGCGCAACTCCCGCACATTGCCTGGCCAGGGATGCGCCAGCAGGCGCGCCGCGGCGGCGGCCGAAAGCGTTCGTCCTGGGCCGAGAAAGCGCTCAGCCAATGGCAGGATGTCCGCGAGGCGCTCGCGCAGCGGCGGCAGATGCAGCGGCACCACGCCGAGACGGTAGTAGAGGTCCTCGCGAAACTTTCCTTCCGACACCCGCTCCGCCAGGTCGCGATGCGTCGCGGCAATGATGCGGACGTCGACGGCGATGGGCCGGCTGCCGCCGACCGGTACGACCTCTCGCATCTCCAGCACTCGCAGGAGCTTCGCCTGCATAGCGGCGTCCATGTCCCCGATCTCATCGAGGAACAGCGTGCCGTGGTCGGCGGCGCGGATGCTGCCGGGCGCGTCCGCGACAGCGCCGGTAAACGCGCCACGGCGATGGCCGAACAACTCGGATTCCAGCAGGCCGGTCGGGATCGCCGCGCAGTTGACCGCCACGAACGGGTGCGCGGCGCGGCTGCCGTGGCGGTGCAGGGCGCGGGCGATGACCTCCTTGCCGGTTCCAGTCTCGCCCGTGATGAGGACAGTGGCTTGCGAGTCCGCCAGACGGCCGATCGCCTTCATTACCCCGCGCATCGATTCGGAAACCGCGACGATCTCGTCCGCGGCGATCGGCGGGGCAAGCTCGGCTGTCGCCGGTGGCGTCGCCAGCAAACGCGCGATCAGCGTCTTCAGTGCCGCGCGGCCAACCGGCTTGGCGAGATGATCAACGGCGCCGAGCCGCATCGCCTCGATCGTGTTTGCGGCCGTGGGCACGGCGGTCAGCACCGCGACCGGCGGCGCCTTCTCACCCCACAGCGCCCGCAGCACCGCGAGCCCGTCCATCCCCGGCATACGTAGGTCGAGCAGCACAGCGTCGATGCCGCCGTGGCGGATGCGGACCAGCCCCGCGGCGCCATCGGGCGCTTCCTCCGCGGTATGGCCGAGATCGACCAAGGCTTCGGACAGGCTCGCCCGCAGCCCCGCATCGTCGTCCACGATCAGGATGTGCGCCATCAGGGTTCGCTCCAGGGCAGGGCGAGAACGAAGCGGGCGCCGCGTGGGGAAGGATCGAGCCGCAGCGTGCCACCCTGCGCTTCCGCAAGCTCGCGCGCGATGGTGAGCCCGAGCCCCGTACCATCGGCGCGGCCGGTGACGAAGGGCTCGAAGATCCGTCCGGCGATCGCGGGATCGACGCCAGGCCCCTCATCCTCGACCGCGATCAGCAGGTGCCGATCGTCACGCGACACCTCGATGCGCACACGGCCACTAGCGGGTGTTGCCTGCCGGGCATTGGCGGCGAGGTTGTCGAGGATGCGGCGGGTCAGTTCAGGGTCCAGCACCGCGGTCCGGATCGGGTTCGCGACGTCGATTGGCGCGTGTGCCGCGACAACCTCCTCGAGCAGAAGCCGCAGATCGGTGGCAACCGGATGAGGCACCGGCGTCTGGGTGGCGGACAGCAACTCGCTGATCAGCCGATCGATCCGCGCGATCTGGGTCAGCAGGGCCTCGGTACGCACCTGCTCGCTCGCCGGCAGTCCCTCGACACGCAGCCGGATCGCGGCCAGCGGGTTTCGGATTTCGTGGGCGACTCCCGCGGCGATGCGGCCGAGTGCCACTAGGCGCTCGCTTCCGGCAACCCGCGCGGCCAGTGTGGCACGGGCGGCTTCTGCCGCGCGCAGGCGTTCCCCGGCCTCGTTGAGTGCTGCGGTGATACGGTCGAAGGCGACCTCGCCGGTCGGGCCGATATGCGGCAGCCCGTCCCCGCCCACCGCCGCGAGTGCCGACTCGATGGCGTGCGCACGACGGACAATGCCGGCGAGAACCCAGCCGAGGCCGGCGGTCAGGGCGAGCATCAAGGCGAGCAGGGCGCCAAGGCCCAGGCGGAGGGCCGGGCTCTGCCCGGCCGCGGGCAGCGGGCTCGTCACGAATGCGACCAGGTTCGGCACCGGACCGCGTAGCGGGCAGACGCGCAGCGCCAGCTGCGCGGTCCCGAGCGCGATCGTCATCGCTGCGTCGGCCGAATTTGAGACGGCGGAGGTTGCCGCCTCGCGCAGCGCCGGCATCGCCGACGGGGGCGGCAAGGCTGGGACGGCCGCCAGCACCTGCCCGTCATGGAGGAAACCGCCCGCGCTGCCCGGAAAGCGCGCTAATGCGACCGAGGCGACGATGCCAAGATCGCCACGGAACCGTGCATCCACGGTC